>JBGSWB010000020.1:0-7410 GCA_041752675.1 Sideroxydans sp.
GCAAGTGCGTTAGCCGCACTGCGCTATCAGTCTTGTTGATGTGCTGACCGCCGGCACCGGAGGCGCGGAAGGTATCCACACGCAGGTCGGCGGGGTTGATCTCTACCTCGATGGAGTCGTCCACTTCGGGATAGACGAACAGACTGGCGAAAGAGGTGTGGCGACCACCGGAGGAATCGAAGGGTGACTTGCGCACAAGGCGGTGCACGCCGGTCTCGGTGCGCAGATGGCCATAGGCATATTCGCCTTCCACCTTGAGTGAGGCACTGCGGATGCCAGCGACATCGCCCCCTGTCTCTTCCAGCACTTCGACCTTGAAACCTTTGCGTTCACAGTACTTGAGATATTGGCGCAACAGGATCGAGGCCCAGTCGCAGGCCTCGGTACCGCCTGCACCAGCTTGGATGTCGATGAAGCAATTGTTGGGGTCGGCCGGATTGGCGAACATGCGGCGGAATTCGAGCGCGGCGACGCGCTGTTCGATGTCTTGTACGTCGTTGGCGATGCTCAACAGACTGTCATCGTCATTCTCGGCCTGTGCCATCTCGAATAGTTCGGCAGCATCGATCAGTTCCTGCGTGATCGCACTGAGGCCGAGCACCACGTCCTCCAATGATTTACGTTCGCGCCCCAATTCCTGCGCGCGTTTCGCGTCGTTCCAGATGGCTGGGTCTTCGGCGAGTTGGTTGACTTCGGCTAGACGGTCTTTCTTGCCATCGTAGTCAAAGATACCTCCGAAGTTCGAGGTTTCGAGTGTTCAGATCTTGGATCTTGTTGGTGAGGGCGTTGAGTTGTTCGGCTTCCATGTTCTGTCTTCTTTAAGCTGCTGGAAAGGCCGAGATTATACACTCCAAGCGGTTTGATTCGCAGTCCGAGTTAGAGGAGCAGAAGGCCTATTGTTACCCCAGAAACGATGGCAATGAAGCCGATCGCGATATGTCTTGCCAGCGCAATGCCGCCGATCGCGAAAGCTAGTCCAAATTTGAAGGTCATATTTGAGATGAAAGCCAATGCAATGGAGATGACTGCTTGTTCGCTACTTAGTTTTTCCATATTTAACAAGCGCAAGCTTGATAGCGCGATGGCATCTATATCGGTTAGACCCGCTACGACTGAGACGATATAAAGGCCGCCACTTCCCGCAATATCAGATAGCCATGCGGCGCAAAAAAGAACGACGACAAAGAGAAGACCAAAACCGAGTGCCGCGTGGATCTCGGTAGGATTGGAAGTCTCTGGCATGGGTAGTTCCCCCTCATTCTTCAGGCGCCTCCAGTTATACAAGGTGGCGATCACACCGAACAGCAAGCCAAGTGCCATCACTGGCGCGAGTTGTTTGAGGATACCTGGGGAAACGAGACCGCTGACGACCATAAGCCGAATCAATACGACTTGGCTGGCGATGAGTATGACGACAGCAGAAAGTCGCAACATACCGTCGTTGAGTTTGCTGTGTTTTGCATAGACCAAGGTAGTGGCGGTGCTGGAAACCAGTCCTCCTAGGAATCCGAGGAGAGGAGCGCCGAAGCGTTGCCCAGTCATACGCAAAGCGACGTATCCCGCCAAACTCAAACCAGAGATGAGCACGACCATCATCCACCCTTGATAAGGATTGAAGGCGCCATACGGGCCGTAGTTCTCATCGGGCAAGATGGGCAAGATCACGAAACTCAATATCGAGAATTGCAATATGGAAACGAGGTCTTTGCGCGTCAGTCTTTGACTGATGCCTTGCAGTT
This sequence comes from Sideroxydans sp., assembly GCA_041752675.1. Taxonomy (GTDB): domain Bacteria; phylum Pseudomonadota; class Gammaproteobacteria; order Burkholderiales; family Gallionellaceae; genus Sideroxyarcus. Next base: position 1,740 of record JBGSWB010000020.1, read on the forward strand.
CTGGCTTGAAATAGAGCAGGGTGGTAGTGCCGATCGCCAGTATCACAGATAACTTGGAGAAACCTAGCCAGACCAAGATCCCCAACAGGTAGCAGATGAGCAGAGCGGCGACGGTCGTGGTGCCAGGGTCGTTGTTCTCGGTGGGAACATTACGATAAGACTCGATGATCATTGCAGCAACAGACAATAAACCGACGACCAATAGCCACGGGGAGTCGATCTTTTCCGCGATGAGCGCCACCAGAGTGCCCAGCATGGAGACCAGTGCGAAGGTACGCAGACCGGCCTTGGCGGAGGGATTTCGCTCACGTTCCATACCGATCAGTAGTCCGATGGCGAGACTAGTTAGGAACTGTGGGAGTGATTCGAAGCCATTTCCTTGGATGCCACTGATGTCCATAGTTCACCTCAAGTGCATTGACGTACGATGAGTTGCAGACTCTCCTTGCCATTGTATTCGTTGATGCTGAGACTGAATACAGCATGGACATGTTGAGGCAAAGGTTCTATCGAAAAGAAATAGATCGCATCCAAGTCACCGCCCTCTGCTCCCAGCTTTAGTTTTAGGTGCTTCTCGCCGACGATGCGTTGGCTGAGAACACGGAACTCACCTTCAAATAAGGGTTCTGGGAAACCTTGTCCCCAAACTTGTTTTAGCAACGTGCGGGCGATGGGGAGGGTGAATTCATCTGCCATCAACCTGCCATCGGTCACGATGGTCTTTACCAGCGCTTCCTTGTCGATCAGTTCTTGCGCTACTGTTTCAAAGGCTATACGAAAATCGTTCAGGTCACTTTCGCGGATGCTGAGTCCTGCCGCCATCGCATGACCGCCGAACTTCAAAATGAGGTCGGGGTGTCGCTTCGACACTAAGTCGAGTGCATCACGCAGGTGCAGACCAGCGATGCTGCGCCCAGAGCCTTTGAGTTCACCATGTTTAGAATGGGCGAATGCGATGACGGGGCGATGGAACTTGTCCTTCATGCGTGATGCGAGGATGCCGATGACTCCTTGGTGCCAATCTTCATTGAACAGCGTGAGCGAGTTGCTATCCGCTGGCTTGAATGTCTCTAGTGCTGTCAGAGCGGTGTCTTGCATGTCCGCTTCTATACTGCGTCGCTCGTGATTGAGTTTGTCCAACTTGGCGGCGATCTCATTCGCCTCGTTCTCATCATCGGTGAGCAGGCAACGTATGCCTAAGCTCATATCATCCAATCGACCCGCCGCATTCAAGCGTGGTCCGACGACGAAACCGAGTTCGTACGATGATGTCTGAGAGGGGGGCTTGCGCGCGATTTGCAACAAGGCACGCATCCCTGCGCTACAGCGTCCTGCGCGGATACGTTGCAGACCTTGCTGCACGAGGATACGGTTGTTGCTGTCTAGTTTGACTACGTCAGCCACTGTGCCCAATGCAACGAGGTCGAGCAGATTACCTAGGTTGGGTTCGGTCTTACCCTCGAACATGCCACGTTTGCGCATCTCCGCGCGTACTGCCATCAACACGTAGAACATCACGCCGACGCCGGCCAGATTCTTACTGGGGAAATCACAGCCATGCTGATTAGGATTCACGATGCACTGGGCATCAGGTGTCGTATCACCGGGCAAGTGGTGGTCGGTGACCAATACTTGCATGCCCAGACGTCGAGCTTCTGCTACGCCTTCAACGCTAGCGATACCGTTATCTACGGTCAGCAAGATGTCGGGCGCCGATCCTTTCGCCAGACGAACGATCTCGGGAGTCAATCCATAACCGTATTCAAAACGATTCGGCACGATGAAGTCGATGCGAGCGCCTAGCGAACTTAAGCCGCGTACCCCAACGGCACAAGCTGTGGCGCCATCCGCATCGTAATCAGCCACGATCAATAACTTTTTCTGATCGGCGATGGCATCTGCCAGCAGGCTAGCCATCTTTTCTGCATTCATTAGCTTGCTGAATGGAAGCAGATGCTGGATGTCGGTATCGAGTTCGTTGGCATCCGCTATACCTCTGGCGGCATAGATGCGAGCCAGCAACGGCGCGATGCCAGAAGCTTCTAGATTGGCCGCAGTGACTGCAGAAAAGGGGCGTTGGATGATCTTGCTCATAAGTCGCGCAAGTGTAGCAGAGGGGGTTCGTCTTTTGAGGTCAGTTCGGGTAGAATGCCGCCCACTTTTTATACGACACAGGCATTCATCGTGGCATTGATAGTTCAGAAATACGGCGGCACTTCCATGGGTAGCCCCGAGCGCATCAAGAACGTTGCGAAGCGCGTTGCAAGATACAAGGCGCAAGGTCATCAAGTCGTGGTCGTGGTCTCCGCGATGAGTGGTGAGACCAATCGCTTGATCGCCTTGGCTAAAGAGATACAAGCGCATCCTGATCCACGAGAGCTTGATGTAGTCATCTCCACAGGTGAGCAGGTCACTATTGGCCTGTTGGCGATGGCGTTGAAAGACGCGGGGATGGATGCCAAGAGTTACACCGGCGCGCAGGTGAAGATCTTGACCGACAACGCATTCACGAAAGCGCGTATCGTCAGCATCGACGAACAGAATATTCGTGCCGATCTTGCCAAAGGCAAGGTGGTGGTGGTCGCGGGTTTCCAAGGGATGGACGAAGCTGGCAACATCACTACGCTGGGTCGCGGTGGCTCGGACACGACAGGTGTCGCTATCGCCGCTGCATTGCGTGCCGATGAGTGTCAGATCTACACCGATGTGGATGGTGTATACACCACCGACCCGCGCATGGTGCCGGAAGCACGCCGCTTGAAGAGCATCACTTTCGAAGAGATGTTGGAGATGGCGAGCTTGGGTTCTAAGGTTCTACAGATCCGCTCGGTCGAGTTCGCTGGGAAATATAAAGTCAAATTGCGTGTGCTCTCCAGTTTCACTGATGAGGGCGAGGGTACGCTGATCACATTCGAGGAAGGCAATAAAATGGAACAGGCAATCATCTCTGGTATCGCATTCAATCGCGATGAGGCAAAGATCACAGTGCGTGGCGTACCTGACAAACCTGGTATCGCTTACCAGATCCTTGGTCCAGTCAGCGAGTCCAACATCGACGTGGATATGATTATCCAGAACGTCGGTGTGGATGGTTCCACCGACTTTTCATTCACCGTGCATCGCAATGAGTTCAATAGGGCGATGGATATCTTAAAGAACAAGGTGCAACCTCACATCGGTGCACGTGATGTCATCGGTGACAACAAGACTGCCAAAGTTTCAGTTGTGGGCGTGGGCATGCGTTCGCATGTTGGCATCGCGAGCAAGATGTTCCGCACGTTGGCTGAAGAGGGTATCAACATCCAGATGATCTCGACCTCTGAGATCAAGATTTCCGTCGTCATCGACGAGAAATATCTGGAGCTGGCGGTGCGCGTATTGCATAAATCTTTCAATCTAGAGCAAGAAGACGCATAAATCGTTTGACCACCTAGGCCCGAATCAGTATCATTCGCGGCCTTCGGAGAGGTGGCCGAGTGGTCGAAGGCACGCCCCTGCTAAGGGCGCATCTGGGCAAAACCCGGATCGAGGGTTCGAATCCCTCCTTCTCCGCCACAACAGCAACAACAAGCGTTTTACATGCGCCCGTAGCTCAGCTGGATAGAGTACTTGGCTACGAACCAAGGGGTCAGGAGTTCGAATCTCTTCGGGCGCACCATTTCAATGAGGTTTAGGCTGATGCCTAAACCTCATTTGTTTTTATGGTTTCGGAATACCTATCTAATTAGCTGGGAAATTGATTCACTGTCAGTCGTGCAATTTGTTTTTTCTGAGAGCACAATTGCAACCTAATAAAGCCGCTACGGATTTTTTCGACCATCGCGTCGAGTGTTGAATATGTTATCTAACCGATCAAGCGGCATCTTGCTGCATCCAACCTCACTGCCTGGGCCATTCGGTTCTGGGGATTTCGGCTCGGCTTCATTTCAATTCGTTGATTGGCTTTCCAAAGCAGGGCAGGCCCTTTGGCAGATGCTGCCACTAAGCGAAGTGGGTTCGGGCAACTCCCCTTATATGAGCAGTTCCACATTCGCAGGAAGTCTGCTGCTGATCGATCTGGAAGAGTTGGCAGAGCAAGGTTGGCTGACTGCGGAGGAATTAAAACCACTTTCTGGATTTAATGCGGAGCGCATTGATTACGGGTTGGTTAAAACTTTCCGTGTCGAGCGTCTCCGTCTTGCATCAGGACGTTTCTTTGCTAAAGGTGACAAGAATAGCCGTACAGCCTACTCAGATTTTTGCCGGCAAGAAGCTTCGTGGTTGGATGATTACGCATTGTTCATGGCCATCGGTGAGCAAGAGCAGTGGAAAGAGTGGAGTGCGTGGCCGCAGCCATTGGCTAACCGTGACCCAAAATCTCTAGCAGTATTCGATAAAAACAATTCAGAAGAGATTGGTTTTTGGAAGTTCTGCCAATGGAACTTCTCGCGCCAATGGTTTTCTCTGAAAAAATATGCAAATGAACACGGTGTGCGCATTATCGGAGACGTGCCCATTTTCGTTGCCTACCAGAGTGCCGACGTGTGGGCGCACCAAGACCTTTTTGAGTTGGATGATGACGGTCGTCCAAATGTCGTTGCTGGGGTGCCACCTGATTACTTCAGTGAAACGGGGCAACTTTGGGGTAATCCGCTATATCGTTGGGATGTGCATGAGCAGTCAGGTTATGCGTGGTGGATAGAGCGGATGAAGCATGCTTTACGCCTCTTTGATTTTGTACGTGTCGATCACTTTAGGGGATTCGCCAATTATTGGGCTGTTCCCGCGACTGCGAAAACAGCCATCGAAGGGCAATGGATGCTAGGCCCTTGCGATAAGCTGTTTGAAGCTTTCCAGCAAGCCATCGGTCATCTCCCCATCATCGCGGAAGACCTAGGGTTGATCACGCCTGATGTCATAGAGTTGCGAGACCGATTTGATCTTCCAGGTATGCGGATACTACAGTTCGCTTTCGGAGAAGACGAACGCAACTATTTCTTGCCTCATCATTATGTCGCCAATTGCGTGGCTTATACGGGTACGCACGATAATGATACGAGCGTTGGCTGGTGGAGCACGGCGAGAGAGCATGAAAAGAATTTTGCACAACGTTACCTGAATTTTGATGGCTACGAGATTAATTGGCAGATGATCAGCGTACTGTCAGCCTCGGCAGCCAATACAGTGATTTATCCTCTGCAGGACATTATCGGATTAAACAGTGAACACAGGATGAATATGCCAGGTACTTCAGAAGGTAACTGGGTTTGGCGATTCTCTTGGGGGCAGATGCAGCCTTGGCACGCGGATAGATTGGCTGAGTTGTCATCACGACATAGCCGAAAAATAAACGCTGTTTGATTTATTTTTGGCATAAATAAAAGGGTTGGATCAAAAGATCCAACCCTTTTTTATTCTAGCCAGTTAGAGCAAAGCTGATTTATTAGATCAGTATCACTGAATTGGGAGAATATTATTTCTTAACGCCGTTAACAGCAGCCTTCAGTGTTGCGCCAGCCTTGAATGCAGGAGCCTTCGAAGCTTTGATCTTCAACTCAGCACCAGTTGCTGGGTTGCGACCTACACGAGCAGCGCGTTTGCGAACTTCGAATGTACCGAAGCCAACCAGTGCTACGTTGTCACCCTTCTTCAGGGTAGCGGTGATGATTTCGATCAGAGCTGCGATGTTGCG
>JBGSWB010000021.1:0-5490 GCA_041752675.1 Sideroxydans sp.
GATCATGGAGCAAGGGTCTGTGGGCATCGAAGAGGGGCTGCGCATGGCCGAATCTGCCGCGTCCGAAAATACCGAGATGAAAGAGATCCTTGAGCGGATGTTCAATCTGATCCAAGGCATCGCAGACAGCACGCACCGATACGGGGAAGATGTGCGAGGCATCGCGACGGTGGCGGGGTCTATGAGTAGCGCGCTGGATACTTTGAATTTCAGCATGGCACAGGCGAGACAGACCTCTCAGCGTTTGCAATTACTGACAAACCAATTCGAAGTGACACAGACTCAAGCTCGACTTGGCGCTTGAGTCTGATTTACGTCAGATATGCCAACACAGTGAACGAATGAGACGCCTTCCATGTTAGCGAAAGCCAAGATATCACTCGCAAAACAGAACGCCAGCCCCGGACTGCGCGCGATGTTGGAAGATAGTGATCGCGTGCTCAACGTATTGGTGAAAAACCTTTATGGGATGGTGTACTGCTGTCTATACGATTCCAAATGGACGATGGTGTATGCGAGTGAAGGATGGAGTGAATTGACAGGTCACCCATCTGATTCTTTATTGAGTAACGCGACCTTCTACTATGAGGAGATCACCTATCCGGAAGACCGTGCAAGAGTTCGTGCGGAGATAGAGAAGGCCGTCTCGAATGGACAGCGATTCCATGTCGAGTATCGTATCGTGCATGCGGATGGCGATATCAGATGGGTGTCAGAACGAGGTTCACCAGTATATGACGCACAAGGAAAGATAGAGGCCATCGAAGGATTTATCCAGGACGTGACACCTAGGAAGCTGAGCGAATTAGCCGCATTGGAAGCCAAAGAACGCTATCGCTCGATATTCGAGAATGCCATAGAGGGTATCTATCAAACCTCTGCGGAAGGGCAATATTTGAACTTCAATCCCGCGCTAGCGCAGATATATGGCTATGACTCTGTCCAAGATCTGGCGCTGGCTACCTTGAACATCCAAAATCAACTGTATGTTGATTCGCATAAGCGTGAAGAATTCATCATGTTGATGGCCGCACATGGGCAGGTAAAGAATTTTGAGGCACAGGTCTTCTGCAAGAACGGGGAGGTCATCTGGATATCAGAGAACGCGCGCGAAGTGCGAGATGTACAGGGCAAGTTGATGTTCTACGAAGGTACGGTCGAGGACATCACCGAGCGCAAGTGCCACGAGCAGCAGATCGAATATCAGGCGACGCATGACGCGTTGACCGGGCTTCCCAACAGGACGTTGCTATCAGATCGTTTGCAGCAATATATCGGGATCGCTGACCGTTACGCCAGCAAGGTGGCGGTCGCATTCATCGACCTGGATCAGTTCAAGATCATCAATGACAGCATGGGGCATCACGCTGGCGATCAGTTACTCAAGACCATGGCAGGTAGATTGTCCAGCTGCGTACGCGAATCGGATACCGTGGTGCGTTTGGGTGGGGATGAGTTCGTCATATTGTTGACTGGTTTGAACAAGATCGAAGATATCTCTGAGAGTATGCAGCGCGTAATGGCAGCAGTGACCGTCCCGTGTCATATCGAAGAGCGAGATTTCATCATCTCTTGCAGTATCGGCATCAGTATCTATCCCGATGATGGGCGCGATACCTCGACGCTCCTGAAATTCGCCGATTCCGCGATGTATAAATCGAAACAGTCGGGGCGTAACAATTTTCAGTTCTATACAGAAGAGCTCAATCATTTGTTGATGGAACGTGTGGAGATGGAATACCGCATGCGACACGCGCTCAAGAACGATGAGTTCCTGTTGCATTACCAGCCGAAACTGGATTTTTCCACTGGGAAGATATGTGGAGCCGAGGCGCTCATCCGTTGGCAACCCCCGGGTCAAAGCATGATCTCACCAGCCAGCTTCATTCCCATCGCCGAGGAGACGGGGCTGATCGAAGACATCGGTCGCTGGGTATTGTATGCAGCCTGTCGCCAAGCTGTGAGACTCAAAGAGTCTTATGGTGTAGCACTTCCTATCGCAGTGAATGTCTCGCCTAGGCAGTTCCGTCAATCTGGATTGGTTCAATCTGTGAGAGAGGTACTCGCAGAGACATCATTGGATCCATGCTGTCTGGAACTGGAGATCACCGAGAGTAGTTTGGTGCACGATACAGGCAGCTTCATCAAGACACTGCATGAATTAAAAGCACTGGGCGTCAAATTGGCTATCGATGATTTTGGGACTGGATATTCCAGCATGGCTTATCTGAAAGACTTTCCTGTGGATAGGCTCAAGATAGATCAGGTGTTCGTTAGTCATCTGGAGACTGAGCCGAGCAATATCGCCATCCTAAAAGCCATCATCGCACTCGGACATAGTCTCGGCATGAAGGTCATCGCCGAGGGTGTCGAGACCGCTTATCAGCAAGCCTTCTTGCATGGTATCGGTTGTGATGAACTACAAGGCTATCTCTTCAGCAAACCCCTTCCCATAGACACATTTGAGCTACTGATCACCAATCAGCAGCATCGCTAGTTCTAACGCAAACTCTGTACGTATTTAGGCGCATCGAACGCCTCAGTTGGTGGTGTGACCTCTACACGTTTGATCCTAGGAAGTAACGGGTGCGTATCCTCGATACGATTCGCTAGTTCGATCAATTCATCCACCCTAGTCTTGCGTGCAAGTTCGATCACCTCGCGTGCATATGCTGCATTGGTGATCGCCCATTCCACATCGATCATTCTGTTGGTTTCTCTTCTGAGCATGACGTAAACACGCCCTACGACAGAAAAGAGTTGTTCCATTTCGCCAGCCATGTGATTCTTTTCGGTCGTTAGTGGTTTGTTAAAAAAAGGGCACCTTGCGGTGCCCTTTGAAAGAGGAGCCGGGGAGGCTCCAGGGAGGAGAGGGTTACAGGTTGTAAGCACGCTCGCCGTGGGCTGTGGTATCCAGACCTTCGCGCTCGTCTTCTTCCTTCACACGCAGACCGATAGTCAGGTCAACGATCTTGTAGCAGATGAATGCAACCACACCGGACCAGATGATCGTGGTCAATACAGCTTGTGCTTGGATCCATACTTGGCCACTGATGGTGGTATCGACGATGGTGTTGTTCACGTAGTCGACGATGCCTGTACCGCCCATGCTCCAAGTGTTGAACACGCCAGTCAGCAACGCGCCCAAGATACCGCCGATACCGTGGATACCGAACACGTCCAGAGAGTCGTCCGCACCCAACAGTTTCTTCAGGCCAGTCACACCCCAGAAGCAAGTCACGCCAGCCAGTGCGCCGATGATCAGGCCGCCACCGATACCGACCCAACCGCAAGCTGGTGTGATCGCTACCAGACCTGCAACTGCACCCGATGCTGCGCCCAACAGACTAGGTTTGCCCTTCAACAGCCATTCCGCACCCAACCAAGTCACTACTGCAGCAGCTGTTGCGATCAAAGTGTTAGCGAATGCCAAGGTAGCTGTACCGCCTGCTTCCAGCGCAGAACCTGCGTTGAAACCGAACCAACCCACCCACAACAATGCAGCGCCGATCATGGTCATCACGAGGTTGTGAGGTGCCATTGGCTCTTTGCCGTAACCGATACGCTTGCCGATCAAGAACGCACCGACCAGACCAGCCACAGCAGCGTTGATGTGTACGACCGTACCGCCCGCGAAGTCCAGAGCTCCTTTTTGGAACAACCAGCCTGCAGTCGCAGTAGCAGCTTCGGCAGCAGCAGCGTCAGTGTAAGCATCAGGACCCGCCCAGAACCAAACCATGTGTGCGATCGGCAAGTAAGCGAAAGTGAACCACAGTGCCGAGAACAACATCACGGAAGCGAACTTCATACGCTCAGCGAATGCACCGACTACCAGTGCGACAGTGATCGCAGCGAAAGTGGCTTGGAACGCGACGAATGCGAACTCAGGGATATAGACGCCCTTGCTGAAGGTGGCAGCGTTAGCGACTGCACCGGAAGCTGGATCGAAGATACCGTTCAACAACACACGGTCGAACCCGCCGATGAATGCGTTGCCAGTCGTGAAGGCCAACGAGTAACCGTAGATCGCCCACAACACAGTGATCAGCGCGAAGATACTGAACACTTGCATCAAGATGGACAGCATGTTCTTGCTACGTACCAGACCGCCGTAGAACAAGGCCAAGCCAGGGATAGACATCATGATCACCAACACGGTAGCGAGCAGCATGAAGCTGGTATCGCCCTTGTTAGGAACGGGTGCCGGTGCCGGTGCAGCAGCAGGTGCTTCAACAGCAGGTGCCACTTCGGCAGCAGGTGCAGCTACAGTCGTAGTCGCTGCGGCAGGTGCCGCCTCTTCTGCGAAAGCCGGTGCCGCGAGGCCACACAACATGGCCAGCAGCATGAATGAGGCTAATATTTTCTTCATCATGTTCTCCTTAAAGGGCTTCAGGACCGACTTCGCCGGTACGGATGCGGATGACCTGTTCGAGGTCTTGCACGAAGATCTTGCCGTCGCCGATCTTGCCGGTTTGGGCTGCTTTCTCGATCGCTTCGATCACGCGGTCCAACTGGTCTGCCTTGATCGCAGTTTCCAATTTGATCTTAGGCAAGAAGTCCACGACATATTCCGCACCGCGATACAACTCGGTGTGACCCTTTTGGCGACCGAAACCTTTGACTTCGGTAACGGTGATGCCTTGCACATCCATCGCGGACAGGGCTTCACGCACCTCGTCCAACTTGAATGGCTTGATGATTGCGGTGACCATTTTCATATTCACACTCCTTTAGATTTGGTCGGGGCATCTTCGCCCCGACACAGGCTACAAATTAGAACGCGCGCAGAACCGACAAAGTAACCGCAGTCTTGCCCCACTCGACACCATTGATAGTCCATGAGGAACTAACATCAGTACCAGTTAAAGCTGCACCTACGACATAACCGCTGAAATCTTTGGAAGCGCTCAGTTTGTAATCGCCGTAGCTATAGGAGGAAGCATTTTTGATGTCTTGTTTGCCGTAATGCGCGCCCAATACAACACCAGAATCTTCCAGTGTGTAACTACCGCTGATGTCGAAATACGAAGTGCCTTTGGTGTTAGGGAATGTCAGAAAGCCATCCAGCAAGCTGTAAGAATATTTTGCAGTGAACCACTTGTAGGTGGCAGCGCCATACAACTCAACTGTATCAGCAGAAGTGAAGCCACTGGCGGCTTTACCGTCGCCTAGGTAGTTGTAGCGGACAGCGCCCAAGTCGTAGCTCACTTCAGCAGCGGCACCCTTGAATCCCAGGTAAGTGTCTAGCTCCAAAGTCTTGTCGCCGGTAGCAAGCGCGCCTTGATCTTTGATCCAGCTCACATTGGAACCCCACAGGCCAGCGTAGAATCCACTTGCGTGTGAGTAATCCACACCGCCTTGCAGTGCTGGTTTGTGTGCGGTTTGAGTGAGGCCGCGATAGACGTAGTCAGTGACGAAACCAACGTTAGCAGTCACAGTGTGGTCACTTGCCAATGCAGGCAGAGAGAATGCAGAAGCCAGAGCAACAAC
>JBGSWB010000022.1:0-21954 GCA_041752675.1 Sideroxydans sp.
GCTTCTCGTTGAGTGGGATTGAGTTTACTGAGCATGTTTGAAACCTGAACCGATGCGACCGGAACGTGCAATGACTACGAGATGATTAGGAATATCAGGCGCTGAAAAGTGTGACACATCCACCCATAACAACGGCCGCACCTGAGAGGCGCAACCATTGAGCATGACCGACCTTCTGAAATGCTAAGGCTAGACCGATACCTGCAAGGTGTAGCAAGGCTGTCGAAATAATGAAGCCTCCCGCATAGGTCAAAGCATCGCTACTTACTGGCATCTCCGATCCATGCGCGAATCCGTGAAAGATGGCGAATATCCCAACGAGGAGCGCACTGAGTAGGATCGGTAGCCTGATCGCAGCGGCGATCAGTAAACCCAACACCAAGACAGAAAGAATGATGCCACCCTCGATGAATGGAATAGGTGCGATGAACATCGACAAGATAGCGCTCATCGCCATGACAGAAACGAAACTGAGTGGAACCATCCAAGTCGCGCGACCACCCAATTGAGCCGACCACAAACCAACGGCGACCATAGCCACCAAGTGGTCGAAACCGCTGAAGGGGTGTGCCAGTCCAGCCAACGATCCATGAGTCTCACCGACACCCGTGTGGGCAAATGCCAGTGATGAAGTGAAAAGGTAGGTTATTGCCCAGAAAATCGAGATTCGCTGCGAATATTGTTTCATAATGCTGACACACGCCTTAGGTAAGTTACGCATAACTTCAAGCTGAACGATGCATATGGTACACGAAGCAGTTTCACCTTCCCAAAGATTCCTAGAAGCTAAAGACTTGTCTTTATTGCAGCAGGTGCTAGGCAATCACGAGAACGATCCCACCAAGTTGTTACAGATATTGCGGGAAGTCCAAGAACACCTTGGTTTCATCCCCAATGCGGCCGTCTCTTTCATTGCCGAGACGCTGAATATCCCGCGCAACCGTATCGAAAGCGTCGCTTCGTTCTATTCTTTCCTGCACCTGAGATCACAAGGCACCTACCGCGTCCTGTTCTCTGACAACATCACCGATCGTATGTTGGGTAGCCAGACCTTGATGGAGCGCATGTGCCAACAGCTCTGGGTACAACCGGGCAAGGTATCGGAGGATGGGCTGCTCAGCATCGGCACCACCTCTTGCACCGGGATGTGTGACCAAGGGCCTGCTATGTTGGTCAACGAGCGTGCGATCACCAAGCTCACCCACCAACGTATCCAAGAGATCGGCCAACTGATCCGCAATCGCACGCCATTGAGCGATTGGCCTGCCGATTTCTTCCACGTGGAAGACAACATCCACCGTGCAGGACTGATATTGAGTAACAACTTGGCTTATGGCGAGGCGTTACAGGCCGGGCTATCACTAGGTGGTGCAGCCATCGTGGACGAAGTGAAGCGTTCTGGTCTACGCGGACGTGGTGGCGCGGGTTATCCTACGGGGCTGAAGTGGGAAGCCTGCCGCAATGCGCAAGGCGAACAGCACTACGTCGTATGCAATGCAGATGAAGGCGAACCGGGTACGTTCAAGGATCGCGTACTGCTGACCCGTCAGGCTGATCTGGTCTTCGAAGGCATGACCTTGTGCGCATTGGCTGTGGGCGCCAAGCAAGGCTTCCTATATCTGCGTGGAGAATATCGTTACCTGCTCGATCACTTGAAAGGCGTGTTGCAACGTCGTCGCGAAAGCAACCTGCTGGGAGTGGAGATACTGGGGCAGAGTGGTTTTGATTTCGATATCGAGATACACCTTGGTGCTGGCGCCTATATCTGCGGTGAGGAATCGGCACTCATCGAATCGCTCGAAGGCGAACGTGGAGTACCACGTAACCGTCCACCATTCCCCGTCACTCAGGGTTACCTACAACAACCGACCGCCTTGGATAACGTCGAGACCTTCTGCCAAGCCGCGATGGCGCTCCATATGGGCGCAGACAAATACAGCGCCATCGGCACTACGAAATCCACGGGTAGTAAGCTCATCTCGGTATCGGGAGACTGCCCTCGTCCTGGAATCTACGAATATCCATTTGGTGTCTCGGTGCAAGAGATACTCAACGACTGTGGCGCAGTGAATACCAGAGCGGTACAGATCAGCGGACCATCGGGTATCTGTATCGGTGAACACGAGTTCGCCCGCAAGTTGGGATTCGAAGACCTGCCGACCGCAGGCGCATTCATGGTGTTCGACGATAGTCGCGACATGTTCGAGGTGGCGCGTAACTTCGTGCATTTCTTTGCGCATGAGAGCTGCGGCTTCTGCACACCGTGCCGTGTCGGGACATCGATGCTGAAACAGACCATGGACAAGATCGCCGCAGGGCAGGGCACGCACTATGACTTGGCCGAAGTGGAGAATCTCGATCACGTGCTACAGACCACTTCCCACTGCGGACTGGGAAGAACGGCCTGCAACCCCGTGTTACATACACTCAAGCATTTCCGTCCCGCTTATGAGAGCAGACTCAAATCGCTTTCGTTCAAGCCTGCCTTCGACCTTGATGGTGCATTGGCTAGAGCTAGACAGATGACAGGGCGTGATGATGCGGGCGCACATCTGAAGGAAAACGAATGAGCGATACCTTCCAACTCGACGGCCAACCGGTGGTTTTCGAATCAGGCCAGACCGTGATGCAAGCCGCACTGGCAGCGGGGCACTATATCCCGCATCTGTGCTATCACCCGGAATTCAAACCGCATGGCAGTTGCAAGCTATGCACCGTCAAGGTCAATGGTCGTACGGCGGCTTCATGCACCATGCCGGCCGAAGCAGGACTGGAAGTGGAAAGTGACATCGAAGAACTGAATGCATTGCGCCGTACCTTGGTGCAGATGTTGTTCGCTGAAGGTAACCATTTCTGTCCATCGTGTGAGAAGAGTGGCAACTGCATTTTGCAAGCATTGGGCTACGACCTCGAAGTGCATAGCGCCGGCTTCCGTCATCAATTCCCAGACCGTCCGCTCGATGCTTCACATCCCGACATCCTGCTCGACTTCAACCGTTGCATCCTGTGCGAGTTGTGTGTGAATGCCTCGGCCGAAGTGGATGGCAAGCACGTCTTCGCATTGGCGGGGCGGGGCAATAGCAAACACCTCATCGTCAATGCCGAGTCGGGATTACTTAAGGACACTAACATCGCACTCACCGACAAAGCGATGAGCGTGTGTCCGGTCGGGGTCATCATCAAGAAAGGTGTCGGCTTCAGCACACCCATTGGTGAGCGCCGTTACGACCAGCGTCCGATCAGCGAACAAGCACTGGATGATGCGCCGCGTCTTCCATCAGGAGAAGCGCATGACTGAGAAGAAGAAACTGCGCATCGCCACTACCTCGCTCGCAGGATGTTTCGGCTGCCACATGTCCATCTTGGATATCGATGAGCGCTTGTTCCCCTTGCTGGAACTAGTCGAGTTCGACCGTTCGCCCCTGACCGACATCAAGCATTGCGGGCCATGCGATATCGGTCTAGTCGAAGGCGGTATCTGCAACGCAGAGAACGTGCACGTGCTGCGCGAGTTCCGCAAGAACTGCAAAGTCCTCATCGCCATCGGCGCCTGTGCCATCAATGGTGGTCTTCCCGCGCAACGTAACCACCTGGATTTGAGTAGTTGCCTGACCGAGGTATATCTCACCGAGCCAGGGCTTGTGCATGGGCACATCCCGAACGACCCTGAGTTGCCGCTCCCCTTGGATAAGGTGCACCCATTACATGAAGTGGTGAAGATCGACTACTTCATCCCCGGTTGCCCACCGTCGGCAGATGCAATTTGGAAATTCTTGACCGACCTCATCGCAGGTAAGACACCTGAATTGGGGCATGGGCTTATTAAGTATGATTGAAAAACAATTAGCCACAGAGATCACAGAGCACACAGAGAGATACCGCGAATTTCTCTGTGGTCTCTGTGTACTCTGTGGCAAGTGCGCCGTCTGATGCATTACGGGCAGATGCTGCAATCGCACGCGCTACATTTCTTCCACCTGTGTTCGCCTGACTTGCTGTTCGGATTCGATTCTGACGTGGCGAAGCGCAACATCGTCGGCATCGCTGCCGCCCATCCAGAGATCGCAAAACAAGGTGTGCTGTTGCGCAAGTTCGGGCAAGAGGTCATCCGCATCACGGCAGGTAAACGCATCCACGGCACAGGATCGATACCGGGTGGGGTGAACAAAAACGTCTCAATCGAAGAGCGTGACTATCTGCTCAAAGACGCCGATCAGATGGTGGCGTGGAGTTTGGATGCGGTCGGCATCATCAAGCGCTTGTTTGCCTTGAACCCAGAGCTATATAACAACTTTGGAACTTTCCAAGCACACACCTTGAATCTGGTGCGTGCCGATGGCGCGATGGATCTGTATCACGGTGGGTTACGTGCACGCGACATGAACGGCCAGACATTGTTCGATCATTACGACTACAGCCACTACTGGGACGAGATATTCGAGGACGTGAAACCGTGGTCGTATATGAAGTTCCCCTTCTTGCGCAGACTAGGTGCGGAGCAGGGTTGGTATCGCGTCGGGCCATTGAGCCGTGTGACTCAATGTGACTTCATCCCTTCACCACTGGCAGAGGCCGAGCGAAAGACTTTCATCGCGCATGATGGTGGAAAAGCGGCTAAGGCGACCTTGGGATTCCACTGGGCACGCATGATCGAGATGTTGCACTGTGCCGAGATGATTCGCGATCTGCTGCATGACCCAGACCTGCAAGGTACTGACCTCGTGAGCAAAGGTGAACGGCAAGAGCGCGGTGTGGGCGTCATCGAAGCACCACGCGGTACGCTCATCCATCATTACAAAGTGGACGAGAACGATCAGATCGTGCGCTGCAACCTCATCGTCTCCACCACCCACAACAATCAAGCGATGAACGAAGCCATCCGCCAAGTGGCACGCCAATTCATCGATGGTAAGAAACTCACCGAAGGCTTGCTCAATCACATCGAGGTCGCTATCCGTGCTTTCGATCCCTGCCTTTCTTGCGCTACCCATGCACTAGGCAAGATGCCGCTCGAGGTGGAATTGCTGGGGATGGATGGGGCGAGGGTGGATGTGCTGACACGTAATATGGATGGAAACCATTGCTGAGGACATCATGGTCTCGCATGTACTCATCATTGCGATAGGTAACGAATCTCGTGGAGATGATGCGTTGGCACCCTTGTTGTCGCGTAGCTTGCAGGCTGAGTTCGATCACCCCGACTTCGAGTTCATCGAGGATTTCCAGCTACAGGTGGAGCACGTCACCGATCTGGTCGGCCGTCAAAAGATATTGTTCTTGGATGCCGATGTCTCGTGTGAGGCACCGTTCCAACTCTCGGCGATCTCGGCGACCCAAGACAACAGCTACACCAGTCATGCAATGTCGCCTTTCGCACTGTTGCATACCTATAGTCAGGTGTATGGTGAAGACGCACCCAGCAGCTCTCTGTTGCGCGTGAGGGGGTATGGTTTCGAGTTGGGAGAAGGTCTGAGTGATGAGGCATCAGCCAATATGCAAGCAGCCTCGCTCATCGTTCGCGAATGGTTGAGTCAAAACAAATAGTAGAAAAACAAGCAGGAGGGATCCATGTTCCAGATTCGAATACACGGTAGAGGCGGTCAAGGTGTGGTGACGGCGACAGAGATGCTCTCCGTCGCCGCCTTTGAAGAAGGGCGTCACGCGCAGGCATTTCCCAGCTTCGGTTCAGAACGTACCGGCGCACCCGTCGTGGCGTTCTGCCGTATCGACGATAAAGAGATACGTTTGCGCGAACCCATCATGGAGCCGGATGCGCTCATCATCCAAGACCCGACGTTGTTGCATCAGATCGACGTGTTCGCAGGTTTGAAACATGACGGTTACGTCCTGCTCAATACACACCACACCTTCGAGTCCATGGGCTTGGGAGACTTCATCAAGGAGCGGGACCACACACGTTTATGCACCTTGCCAGCGACCCAGTTGGCGCTCAAGCATATCGGTCGTCCTATCCCTAATGTCCCCTTGATCGCAGGTTTCGCCGCACTGTCCGACATGATCAGACTCGAATCAGTCATCCTTGCCATCAACGAGAAGTTCTCAGGCAAGGTCGCCGAGGGCAACATCGCGGCAGCGACAGAAGCATACGAGTTGGTGAAAGAACAAATGAAGGAGCATAGCCATGCTTAAACAGACCGAAGGTTCCAAGGCCGTCGCCGAAGCGATCGCGCTGTGCCGCCCCGAAGTCATCTGTGCCTATCCGATCTCGCCGCAGACACACATCGTGGAAGCCTTAGGCGAGATGGTGAAAGCGGGTGAGCTAACACCGTGTGAGTTCATCAATGTGGAGAGCGAGTTCGCTGCGATGTCGGTCGCCATCGGTTCCTCTGCTGCCGGTGCACGTTCCTACACGGCCACCGCTTCGCAAGGCTTGTTGTTCATGGTGGAGGCGGTCTACAACGCTGCCGGTCTAGGTTTGCCCATCGTGATGACCGTTGCCAACCGAGCCATCGGTGCGCCGATCAACATCTGGAACGACCATTCTGATTCCCTTTCGCAACGCGATTCCGGCTGGATGCAATTGTTCGCCGAGACCAATCAAGAAGCCGTCGATCTGCACATCCAAGCGTTCCGCTTGGCTGAAGAACTGTCCATGCCCATCATGGTGTGTATGGATGGATTCATCCTCACGCACGCCTTCGAGCGGGTGGATATCCCCTCGCAAGAACAGGTGGATGCCTATCTGCCCCCATTCGAGCCACGTCAGGTGCTCGACCCGGCAGAGCCCATGTCCATCGGTGCGATGGTCGGTCCAGAAGCGTTCATGGAAGTGAAGTACCTAGCCCATGCCAAGCAGATGCAGGCGATCGAATTGATCCCGAAATTGGCTGATGAGTTCAAGAATATATTCGGTCGCGACAGCGGCGGACTGATACGCACCTACCAGATCGAAGACGCGGAGACGGTGGTCATTGCGATGGGATCGATACTTGGCACCATCAAGGACGTGGTGGATGAGATGCGCGCTGAAGGACATAAGATCGGCGTACTCGGCATCATCAGTTTCCGCCCGTTCCCCTTGGAGCAAGTGCGAGCCGCACTGATCAAGAGCAAGCGATTCATCGTGCTGGAAAAGAGTCTCGCGGTCGGCATGGGAGGCATCGTCGCCACCAATGTACGTATGGCGGTGACAGGCTCCGGACTACGTGGTTTTACCGCCATCGCGGGTCTGGGGGGACGTGCCATCCCCAAGTCGTCGCTACACAAATTGTTCCGTCAGGCTGAGAAAGAAGAATTGGAACCAGTGACGTTCGTCGATCTGGATTGGGCTGCCGTCAACAAACAACTGGAGCGTGAGAAACAGACTAGGCGCTCCGGTCCTATCGCCGAGAACATGCTGCACGATAAAGGTATCGTCGGTGTGTCTGCGAAATTCGGTTGAGGAGAAACGATATGTCATTCCAACCCGTCAAGTTCTACCAAACCGGCACGCTCACTGTCGGCAACCGTCTGCTCGCGCAAGATGAACGCAGCGTGCAGGCCAACCAGATGCGTAGCAACTCCATCAATTCTGGTCACCGCGCCTGCCAAGGTTGCGGCGAAGCACTCGGTGCACGTTATGCCATCGATGCTGCGATGGCAGAGAGTAACGGTCAGCTGATCGCAGCGAATGCCACCGGCTGTCTCGAAGTCTTTTCAACACCGTACCCTGAATCATCATGGCAATTGCCGTGGATACATTCGCTGTTCGGCAATGCACCCGCAGTCGCCACCGGTATCGCGGCGGCGATGAAGGTGAAAGGACGCAATGATGTGCGCGTCGTGGCGCAGGGCGGCGATGGCGGTACGACCGATATCGGTTTCGGCTGTCTATCCGGCATGTTCGAGCGCAATGATGATGTGCTCTAC
This sequence comes from Sideroxydans sp., assembly GCA_041752675.1. Lineage (GTDB taxonomy): Bacteria > Pseudomonadota > Gammaproteobacteria > Burkholderiales > Gallionellaceae > Sideroxyarcus. The sequence continues at coordinate 7,870 of JBGSWB010000022.1, forward strand.
ATCTGCTACGACAATCAAGGGTACATGAACACTGGGGTGCAACGCTCGTCAGCCACACCTCCTGCCGCACGTACCGCGACCACCATGCCGGTGGGGCCCGAGCCGGGAAATGTGTTCGGTCAGGGTAAGAACGTGCCCGAGATCGCCATGGCGCACAACATCCCCTACGTGGCGACGGCGACCGTGGCCGATCTACGCGACCTCGAATACAAAGTGCGTAAAGCGATGCAGATGCGCGGCGCGCGTTACATCCAGATCTTCGTGCCGTGCCCGCTAGGTTGGGGCGCTGCTTCTCACGACACCATCCGCTTGGCGCGATTGGCCAAAGAGACAGGGATGTTCCCCGTGTTCGAGGCAGAACATGGCGAAGTGACGAGTGTGCTCAAGATACGCAACAAGGTGGCGGTCGAGGAGTATCTGAAACCGCAAAAACGTTTTGCCCACCTGTTCGGCAAACATGCCCATCCCGAGACCGTGGCGCGCTTGCAGGCGATCGCTGATCGCAACATCCGCAAGTACAACCTGCTACCAGAGGGGGAAAACTAAAATGCAAAAACCATTTGCCATCACCCTCAAGCCCGGCACATCGCTGACCAATCACACAGGTACTTGGCGCACCGCCAGACCGGTCTATCTGGATCGTTTGCCACCCTGCAACAACGCATGCCCGGCGGGCGAGAACATCCAAGGCTGGTTGTTCCATGCCGAGTCTGGTGATTATGAAAAGGCGTGGCGCGTATTGGTAGAGAACAATCCATTGCCCGCCGTGATGGGGCGTGTGTGTTACCACCCTTGCGAAGGCGCTTGCAATCGCGGTCAACTCGATTCATCCGTCGGTATCAATTCGGTCGAACGTTTCTTGGGTGACGAAGCCATCAAGCGTGGTTGGAAGTTCGCTGCACCCGCTGCGTCATCTGGCAAGAAAGTGCTGGTGGTCGGCGCGGGTCCTTCTGGTCTATCTGCTGCCTATCACTTGGCGCGCTTGGGGCATAAGGTGGAGATACAGGAAGCGGGCCCGCTGGCGGGCGGCATGATGCGCTTCGGCATCCCCAAGTATCGTTTGCCACGCGAGGTGCTCGATGCGGAAGTACAACGCATCCTCGATCTGGGTGTGACACTCAAGTTCGGCACCAAAGTCGCCAACATCGAACAGAGCATGAAGGACGGCGGATTCGATGCAGCTTTCCTCGCGGTCGGCGCACACATCGGCAAACGTACTTTCATCCCAGCGGGCGATGCCACCAAGATCGTGGATGCGGTGTCGGTGTTGCGCTCGATGGAAGGTGAAGACAAGCCGATGTTGGGGCGTCGTGTCGTGGTGTACGGTGGCGGCAACACCGCCATCGACGTGGCACGTACGGCAAAACGTCTGGGCGCGAGCGAAGCCATCATCGTCTACCGCCGCACGCGCGACAAGATGCCTGCGCACGACTTCGAAGTGGAAGAAGCCTTGCAAGAAGGGGTGATGGTCAAATGGCTATCCACCATCAAGCAAGCGGGCGAAGGCAATATCACCATCGAAAAGATGGCGCTGGATGAGAAGGGCTATCCCCAACCCACAGGAGAGTTCGAGACATTGGAAGCGGACTCGGTCGTACTGGCCTTGGGGCAAGACGTGGACCTTTCCTTGCTGGAAGGTGTGTCTGGCTTGGAGATCAAAGATGGCACAGTGCAGGTCTCGCCCAATATGATGACCGGACATCCCGGCATCTTCGCGGGTGGCGACATGGTGCCCTCAGAGCGCACCGTCACCGTGGCGGTCGGTCATGGTAAAAAAGCGGCACGCAACATCGACGCATGGCTGCGAGGCGTGACGCAAGAATTGCCGCCCAAACATGAACTGGCTGAGTTCGACAAACTGAATACTTGGTACTACTCGGATGCAGACAAGACCGTGCGTCCGATGTTGGACATCATCCGCCGCCAGACCAGTTTCGACGAAGTGCAAGGTGGGCTGAACGAGAGCACTGCCTTGTTCGAGGCGAGACGTTGTCTTTCCTGCGGAAACTGTTTCGAATGCGACAACTGCTATGGCGTATGCCCGGATAACGCGGTGATCAAACTGGGCCCAGGCAAACGCTTCGAGTTCAAATATGACTACTGCAAAGGCTGTGGAATATGCGTCGCAGAATGTCCGTGCGGTGCCATCAAGATGGTGCCAGAGGATATCTGATGCACGAGATGTCACTGGCAGAGAACGTGCGCGAGATCATTGAGGATGCCTCACGCAAACAGCATTTCCAACGGGTGAAGACGGTATGGCTAGAGGTGGGCAAGCTCTCGTGTGTGGAACAGGAGGCGATGCGTTTCTGTTTTGAGAGTGTGATGAAAGACACCATCGCTGACGGCGCCACACTTGAGATCGTCGAGACCGAGGGGCAGGGTAGATGTTCCCAATGTGGTAACGAGATGCAGATCGCTACGCTCTACGAAGCTTGCTCGAAGTGCGGCAGTTATGGCTTGCAGGTCATCGCGGGCGATGCGATGCGTGTGAAAGAACTAGAGGTGGCATGATGTGTTTGACATGCGGGTGCGGTACCAACGATGTGTTCATTCGCGGCAAACAGGCGCGCGGAGCGAGCACGGCTGCGGCGCCGATGCGCATCCATCTTGACACTGCCACGCAGGGGGAGACCTCACGCATCATCAAGCTGGAACAAGACATCCTTGCCAAGAACGACGGCTTCGCCGACAAGAACCGTAGCCTGTTCTCCGCCAATGGCATCCTTGCCTTGAATCTGGTGTCCAGCCCCGGTTCGGGCAAGACCACGCTGTTGGTCAAGACGCTGGAAGCGTTGAAGGGCAAGATCCCACTCGCCGTGATCGAAGGTGACCAGCAGACCGACAACGATGCGGAGCGCATCCGGGCCACGGGGGTGGAAGCCATACAGATCAACACGGGGAAGGGATGCCATCTGGATGCACAGATGGTCGAGCGTGCATTACCGCAGATGCCGCTACCCAAGCAGGGCATGTTGTTCATCGAGAACGTCGGCAATCTGGTTTGCCCCGCGGCCTTCGATCTGGGTGAAGCGGCCAAGGTGGTGGTGCTTTCCGTCACCGAGGGGGAAGACAAGCCACTCAAATATCCCGATATGTTCAAAGCAGCAAGATTGATGCTGCTCAACAAGTGCGACCTATTGCCTTACCTCACTTTCGATGTGGCGCGCGCAGAGGAATATGCACGTCGCGTGAATCCTGATATCCAGATCATCCGCATCTCTGCGACCAGCGGCGAGGGTATGCCCGCATGGCTTGAATGGCTGTCCACCCAACATCACGCATGACGCCACCCGACTGCGTCGAACACATCATCGAACTGGACCATCCCGCACCTTGTGTATTGGCGATGGGTGCTTGGTACAAGAACACACTGTGCATCACTTCGGGACGGCAAGCTTCCATCAGCAAGTGCGTGGGCGACCTCGCTACACCTGAGGCGTGTCACGCACATGAGCGTACCGCGCGCGCCTTGCTTGAGTGGCTGGGTGACAAGCCTCAAGCCATCGCGCACGACCTGCATCCTGATTTCCATTCCAGCCGTTTCGCCGCACAGCTTGGCGCCGAACTGGATGTCCCCCTCATCGCCGTACAACATCATCACGCTCACATCGCCGCCGTGTGTGCCGAACATGGGGTGAACGAACCCGTGCTGGGTTTGGCTCTGGATGGCGTGGGATTAGGTACGGATGGGACGGCGTGGGGAGGAGAGTTGTTGCGTGTGGCTGGTGCAGATTTTGAGCGCATCGGCCATCTACGCCCGATGCCTTTACCCGGTGGCGATAAAGCTGCGCAAGAACCTTGGCGCATGGCTGCCGCTGTACTGCATGAGTCTGGACGTGGCAGCGAGATCGTTCGTCGTTATGCCGATGAGTCTGCTGCTGCAACGGTGATGAGCATGTTGCAGCGCGACTTCAATTGCCCTCGCACCTCCAGCATGGGGCGCGTGTTCGATGCTGCGGCAGGGCTGCTTGGTATCTGTCACAAGATGGAGTTCGAGGCGCAAGCTGCCATCGCCTTGGAACAGGCGGCCGCACGATATGTCGCGCCCCAGTCCACGCTGCCTCAGGGTTGGCGACTCTCTCCCGAAGGTGAACTCGATCTACTGCCACTATTGAGCGCACTGGTGGACATGCAAGATGTGGAGCAGGGCGCGGCACTCTTCCATGTAACGATAGTCGAGGCGATAGCCGATTGGATAATGCAGGCGAAGAAACAGACTGGCATCACGGTTATTGCCTGCGGTGGGGGTTGCTTCTTCAATAAGCTATTGAGCGCAGGCTTGCGTGAACGCATGGATGCGATGGGCGTTAGAATGCTCACGTCCAAGAAATTACTAGCCGGCGATACTGCCATCGCATTAGGGCAAGCTTGGGTAGCCACAAAAATAATTGAGCAAGGAGATAGCTAAAATGAACCTCATCCAAAAAACGATCGCCACAATCGCCGCTTTGATATTACTGGGCTGTGGCCCGACTGCAGAACAATTGATAGACGTCAAAGCTGCTGCGGAAAGACAAACGCGCGGAGAACTGTTGTTGGATATCCGCGAAGCCGATGACTACAAAGAGTTCCATGCACCGAACACCACCAACATCCCGATGGGGCGACTTGCTTTACGCTTGGCCGAATTGGAACTCTACAAGAGTAAGCCCATCATGGTGATCGATCATGCCGAACAACGTGCCCCCAGAGCGTTTGAAGTATTGCAAAAAGCAGGTTTCAGCCAAGTAGTAGTGGTGAAAGGCGGCATGGCGGAGTGGAAGAAATCTGGGCTTCCCATAGAGAAACTAGACATGCAAGCGCAACCTGAGTGATGAAGGCCGAGAAATATAATGGTTTCGCCAATGGGTGCGGCTGGGCAAATGGAAAGATCTAGTGCTGTTTCAGAAGGCGAAGCAGTACAATTCCCCGCACTAAAAATGTGAATCGGAGGAAGCGATGCGCAAAGAGGAAGCACTAAAAATCCTGACAGAGCACAAACCGGAATTGGTTCGGCGTTTCGGTGTTATTGATCTGGCATTGTTCGGTTCAACGGCGCGTGATGAAGCGAAAGAAAATAGTGATATAGATGTCCTTGTTGAATTTGAGGGGCGTTCGACAGCAAAACGCTATTTTGGTGTGCAGTTTTATCTGGAGGATTTACTCGAATGCCCGATAGATTTGGTGCAGAAAAGTGTCGTTCGTCCCGAAATTAAATCCTATATCGAAAGAGATTTGATCCATGTCTGAACCGCTGGAAAGAGAGTGGTGTTTTTATGTGACAGACATGATCGGTTTTGCCGAAAAAGTCGCGCTCTATACCGATGGACTGGATCAGGATAAATTCGTGGCAAGCGGCCTCAACTATGATGCTACCGTGCATAACCTTATTCTATTGGGCGAAGCGGCAACTCACATTCCTGATCGTGTAAGAGCTTTCGCCAGTGAAATAGACTGGAGACAAATCATTGGCACACGTAATCGCTTGGTGCATGGCTACGTGGGTATCGATAACGATATTGTCTGGAACATTATTCAGGATGAAATTCCCGCGTTGATCAACCAGCTCCATGCCTTAGAAAAGGCACTCGAAGCAAATCAGATTCGATAAATTCAAGTCCCCCTTTCGCTCTTCTATTCTCGCTCTGAGTGAACCACCCATGTGTCTAGCTATCCCTTCTCTCGTCGTTGAACTCCTGCCGAATGATATGGCGCGCATCGATCTGGATGGCGTGCGCAAGGACATCTCGCTGTCTTTGGTAGAAGGCGTCGCAGCGGGTGACTATGTCATCGTGCATGTCGGCTTCGCATTGCAAAGGTTAGATCCCGATGAGGCCGCGGAGACCTTGGCGATGTTCGCGGAGTTAGGCAAAACGGCATGAAGTATGTCGATGAGTTTCGCGACGGTGATCTGGCAAAGAACATCGCTGCCAAGATCGCTGATGAATCGAACCCAACACGTAGCTATCGGCTGATGGAGTTCTGTGGTGGTCACACCCATGCCATCTCTCGCTACGGTATCGCCGATTTACTCCCCAGCAATGTTCGTATGATCCATGGTCCTGGATGTCCGGTATGTGTACTCCCTATCGGACGTATCGATCAGGCGATCCGCCTAGCGATGGAACAGGATGTGATCCTATGCACTTACGCCGACACGATGCGCGTCCCCGCATCCAACGATCTCACCCTGATGCGCGCCAAGGCCAATGGGGCGGATGTGCGCATGATCTATTCCACTCAGGACGCGCTCCAGATCGCGCGTGACAATCCACTGCGCGAAGTCGTCTTCCTTGCCATCGGTTTCGAGACGACCACGCCGCCTACCGCAGTCGCCGTCAAACAGGCCGCGCTCGAAGGGCTGAAGAACTTCAGTGTCTTGTGCAATCACGTGCTGACCCCAGCCGCCATGCATGCCATCCTGAATGTGGAAGGCGGCGTACAACTGGATGGTTTCGTCGGTCCCGCACATGTCTCCACCGTCATCGGTAGCCAGCCCTATGAGGTGTTCGCACGCGAATATAAAAAGCCGGTCGTCATCGCCGGGTTCGAGCCGTTGGATGTGATGCAGTCGATCCTCATGCTAGTACGTCAGATCAATGCAGGGCGAGCAGAGGTGGAGAACGAATTCACTCGCGCTGTCACGCGTGAGGGCAATCGCAAGGCGCAGAGCTTGGTCGCCGAGGTGTTCGAACTGCGCGAGGATTTTGAATGGCGCGGCTTGGGGACATTACCTGATAGCGCGCTGCGTCTGCGCCACGAGTTCGCCGCATTCGATGCGGAGCAGCGCTTCGGCATCGACTATGTCGCCGTGGCTGATCACAAAGCCTGTGAATGCGGCGCGATACTGCGCGGCGAGAAACGCCCTCAAGAGTGCAAGATATTCGGCACGGTGTGCACACCTCAGAACCCGATCGGTTCTTGCATGGTGTCATCCGAAGGTGCCTGCGCGGCGCATTACACCTATGGTCGTTTCAGAGAATCTGTCCAATGAGCAAGATCAAGCAGAGCTACGTGAAGCCCCTCGACCTCAAACACGGTCGGGTCGAGATGTCGCATGGTGCGGGTGGACGCGCGATGGCGCAGTTGATCAGCGAGTTGTTCGCTGCCGCATTCGATAACGAATATCTGGCGCAAGGGAACGATGGCGCCGTGTTGCCGTCTGTGAGTGGCAAGCTAGTGATGTCTTGTGATGCACACGTGGTATCGCCGCTGTTCTTCGCTGGCGGCGACATCGGGTGTCTTTCCGTGCATGGCACCGTCAATGACCTCGCGATGATGGGCGCGCGTCCGCTTTACCTGGCGGCCTCGTTCATCCTGGAAGAAGGTTTCCCGCTGGCCGACCTCAAGCGCATCGTCGCGTCGATGGCACAGGCGGCAAAGGATGCGGGGGTGAACATCGTCACTGGTGACACCAAAGTGGTGGAGCGTGGCAAAGGTGATGGCGTGTTCATCACGACGACAGGTATCGGTGTGTTGAGCGATGGCATCTCACTCTCAGGTGATGCCGCCTGTCCGGGCGACAAGATATTATTGTCCGGCACGTTAGGCGATCACGGCATGGCCATCTTGTCGCAACGCGAAGGCTTGAGTTTCGATGCGCCCATCGTTTCCGATACTGCGTCATTACACGGCTTGGTCGCCGCCATGCTGAACTGTGGCGCTGAGTTGCGTGTGTTGCGTGACCCCACGCGCGGCGGATTGGCGACGACCCTCAATGAGATCGCGCAACAATCGGGCGTCGGGATGTCACTGCAAGAGTCGGCCATCCCCGTGAATCCGACGGTTGCTGCCGCATGTGAATTCCTCGGACTCGATCCTTTGTACGTCGCAAACGAGGGCAAACTGGTCGCCATCTGTGCGGCACACGATGCTGATAGATTACTGGCACTGATGCGCGCTCACCCGCAAGGAAGCAGGGCGACCATCATTGGTGAAGTTATACAAGACACGCACGGCTTCGTGCAGATGACGACTAAGTTGGGTGGTCGCCGCATCGTGGATTGGCTGACGGGCGAACAACTACCGAGAATCTGCTAGATCAGCACCTGTCGAGTGTCGAGTGCGTATTGCTCGATCTGTTGTGCGATCGCTGGATCGATCATGACGTCAGGCTGCTTTCCATGAGGACAGGCGAGCTTGGGCGTGGTACCGAATACTCGGCAGATGAGCGGACGCTCTGCATACACCTCACACCCTTGCTTCCCCAGATAGACACAGTTCAGTTCAGCCAAGGCAGCGTCATGTGCGGCGTTGCTTTTGATGGGCAGTCTCGCCACTTCCTCTGAGGATGTGGTCACGGGCCCACAGCAATCATGGCAGCCGGGAATACATTCAAAGGAAGGGATATGCCTTCTCAGGAAGCGGACGGTGCGGATGTTGGGGGTCACACTTAACTCGCTTGGTTCATCGACTGAGCTGCGAGTGCTGCGATCAACTTTCTGGATTTAGCTTGGAAGTTGAGGGGATGGGATTGCGACAGCGCATGGATATGTTGTTTGATTCGAGCGGGCGAAAAAGACAGTTCACGATTCTTGGCAGCGAGCACGATCTTGTTCGGGCTGTCATCGGCGCTCACCACCAGCGGCGTATCATCAAAACTGGTCTCGATACGGGCGACCATCGCCTGATACAGACCGCTGCTTCCCCACAGATTAGCCACCATGATGCCGTCATCGGACAATGCGGCAAAACAATCATCGTAGAACGCTTGGCTGCACAACTCATCAGGTAAGCCTGCGGCATCAAAGCCATCCACCATCAGTACATCGCACTGCTCCGTTTGTTCTTTCACGAATACAGCGCCATCTCCCAGCACGATCTTGAAGCGCGCATCATCAGCAGGGATGGCGAATTCATTGCGTAGCGCGATGACATCGGGGTTGATCTCCACCACCACGATCTCCGCTTGTGGCAGATAGCGATAGCAGTATTTCGCCAAAGAGCCGCCACCTAAACCGATCATCACGATCTTTTTGGGGGAGGGTTCGATGAGCAAGAAACTCATCATGGCGCGGGTGTAACTGAACACCAGCTCATCTGGATCGTCGAGCGACATCTCGCTTTGCAGACACAACTCGTCGAATTGCAGCGCCAGCATCCCATCACGTTCGATCAGATAAGGTTTGCCATCGGCATGCGATCTTGGATTCGCTGACAAGGCCAACAGCTGGCCTAGTTTTTGGCGCAAGACTCCAGTGAATCCACCCACCCCTGATCTTTTGCGCGACATTTTTTAGCCAGGCACCGAAGGTCAGAGTGCCTTGCTGACCTTCATGATGGCAACATCATCGGCGCTGTGTCGTGCAGTGAAACCCAAGCGCGACATCAGCTTCAGCATGTTGTGGTTATGGCTCAGCACTTCACCTTCGATCACTTCCAAGCCCTTGGTGCGTGCAGCTTCCATCAAGGAAACCATCAGCTTCTGTCCAAGGCCTTTACCGGTGATGTTGTCCGCGACCACCAAGGCGAATTCGCAAGTCTTACCGTCTGGATTGATGGCATAACGCGCCACGCCGAGTTGCACCTCTTTGTCGTGGTTCACTGTCACCGCGATCAAAGCCAACTCGCGGCTGTAGTCCAGCTGAGTGAAGCGACACAACATATCTTCGGTCAGCTCTTGCACGCTGTTCATGAAGCGGAAATATTTTGTCTCATCCGACAGGTCATGTACGAACTGTTTCACCAATTGAGCATCCTCGGGGCGGATGGGGCGGATGGTGATGTCCATGCCATCTGCCAACTGCCATTCGCTGACCAAGTCTGCAGGGTAGGGATAGATCGCCATGTGAGCATAACGGTCTGCATTCGGCTGGCGATATTCCACCACCACACGTGCATCTGCAGCCAGCGCACCGTTCTCATCGAGGATGAGCGGATTGATGTCCATCTCTTTCAGCAAGGGCAACTCACACACCATCTCCGATACACGCAACAGCACATCTTCCAGCGCTTCCATGTTGGCGGGTGCCATGTTGCGGAACTTGCCGAGCATCTTGGCGATGCGCGTGTCGTTGATGAGTTCTTTCACCAAGAAGCGGTTGAGCGGAGGCAGTGCGACTGCACGGTCGCCCATGATCTCGACTGCCGTACCACCCGCACCAAATGTGATGACGGGACCGAAAGCAGGATCGGTCGTCACACCGATCATCAACTCACGCCCATTGTTCTTCACGATCATCGGTTCGATGGCGACACCATCCATCTTGGCATCCGGACGATTGAGTTGGATGTTCTCGCAGATCTTCTGATAAGCCGCACGTACTTCATGAGCATTGCGCAGGTTGAGTAACACACCGCCGGCATCACTCTTGTGCGAGATATCGTGCGAGTTCACTTTCATGGCGACAGGGAAGCCCATCTGTTGCGCGATGAGAAGTGCCTCGGTGGGGGAGTGGGCGACGATGGTGCGTGCGACAGGGATGTTGAACGCCGACAACAACGCCTTCGACTCCATCTCACTCAACACCTTACGATGCTCCTGCATCGCACCTTCGATGATGAGGCGTGCGCTCTCCACATCCGGCTCGACATGGTGTGACAACGGCCCCGGCATCTGCATCAACAACTTCTGGTTGCGGTAGTAGGCGGACAGATGTGAGAACACTTCGACCGCAGGCTCAGGTGTGCGGAAGTGGGGACGATGCGCCTTGGTGAAAGCATCACGTGCGCTTGCCACTTGTGTCTCGCCCATCCAGCAGGTCAATAAGGGCTTGCGATGGGTGTTCGCCAATTCGATCAACGCCTGCGCCGATTCCAATGGTTTGGTCATCGCTTGCGGCGTGAGGATGGCGAGAACGCCGTCCACGTTGTCATCTTCCAAGCAGGCTTTCACCGCGTGGTGGTAACGGTCGGCTTGAGCATCACCGATGATGTCCACTGGGTTGGCATGCGGCCAGTTCGGCGGCAGAAATTCATTCAGATATTCGATGGTGCTATCGGACAAGGTGGCGATATTGAGGCCGAGGTCGGCAGCTCTATCCACCGCCATCACGCCGGGGCCACCGCCGTTGGTGACGATAGCGAGGCGGTTACCTGTCGGTTTGAAACCACAGGACAACGCACGCGCTGCCGTGAACAACTGGGTGACCGTCTGCACACGCACCACGCCGACGCGGCTCACGGCCGCATCGAACACGTCATCCGCACCGACCAAAGAAGCCGTGTGCGACATGGCTGCTTTAGAGCCCGCCGCATGACGACCGACCTTGACCAAGATGACAGGTTTGGTACGCGCCGCCGCCCGCAAGGCACTCATGAAGCTACGTGCATTACGGATACCTTCGATGTACATCAGGATGCTTTGCGTGTTCGGGTCGGATACCAAGAAGTCCAATATCTCACCGAAATCCACGTCAGTGGATGAACCCATGGATACCACACTGGAGAAGCCTACATCGTTGCGGCTCGCCCAATCCAAGATCGCGGTACACAAGGCACCGGACTGTGACACGAAAGCGATGTTGCCTACGTTGGCTGCGCCATTGTTGAAGGTCGCGTTGAGACCGATGGAAGGGCGCATGATGCCCAGACAGTTAGGGCCGATGAGGCGGATGTTGTAGCGGCGCGCCGCTTCTACCAGCTCTTTTTCCAGAGCGATGCCTTGGGCACCTGCTTCGCCAAAACCTGCGGTGATGATGACCGCAGCCTTCACGCCATGCAGGCCACATTCTTCGATGATGCCGGGGACGGTCTGCGGCGGGGTGGCGATGACCACCAACTCTACCGGCTCGCCGATCTCGGCGATGGAGGCATAGGCACGTTGGCCTTGTACCTCGGCGTTCTTGGCGTTGATCGGGTAGAGCTTACCCTTGAAGCCGCCTTGCAACATGTTCTGGAATACGATCTGACCGACTGCATCTTGACGGTCGCTAGCGCCGAAAACGGCCACCGACTTCGGAGCGAAGAGGGGATTTAGATAGTGCTTGCCCATGATTATGTACGAGTAGTTTGGAGGTCTTGCTTGAGGTCGCTATGATAGCACCGCAGCACTACAAAAAAATGACGGAGTGAACCTTGCAAACAGCTTATATCAGCCATCCTCTTTGTCTCAAACACGACATGGGAGCCCACCATCCAGAGTGTCCGGCTCGCATCCATGCGATCGAAGACCAACTCATTGCCTCGGGATTGTTCGGTTACCTACAACATCACGATGCGCCAGAGGTGACGCGCGAGCAACTGTTACGCGTGCACGACGGCGACTATCTGGACGACATCGCCGCCAAAGCGCCCAAAGAAGGCATCTTGGATCTGGATGGCGACACCATCATGAACCAATACACCTATCCCGCCGCCTTACGTGCCGCAGGGGCGGTGGTGATGGCGGTGGATATGGTGATGGCGCAACAAGTCGAGAACGCCTTTTGCAACATCCGCCCGCCCGGCCACCATGCGGAACACGCTAAAGCGATGGGCTTCTGTATCTTTGATAACGTGGCCGTCGGTGCCGCCCATGCCTTGGCCGCACACGGTTTGAGCCGCGTCGCCATCGTCGATTTCGATGTGCACCACGGCAATGGCACGGAAGATATCTTTCGCAACGAGCCGCGCGTGATGTTGTGCTCCACCTTCCAGCATCCTTTCTATCCCTATTGTGGTGCGGACAGCAGTAGCGACCACATCATCAACGTACCGCTCAAGGCGGGCACCAGCGGGGGAGAGTTCCGTACAGCCGTGACCGAACAGTGGCTACCTGCCTTGGAAAGCTTCCAGCCCGAATTCATCTTCATCTCGGCCGGCTTCGACGCTCATCGCGATGACGACATGGGTTCCATGCGATTGTCCGAGCCCGACTACACATGGGTGACCGAAGAGTTGAAACGAGTCGCCGCAAAATATGCCCAGTTGCGTATCGTCTCCGTGTTGGAAGGTGGTTATGAGTTACATGCTTTAGGGCGCAGTGCGTTGGCGCATATCAAGGTATTAAGTGGCCTGTAAGATGTGCTTTGTATAGTCCTTGAATTGCTTTAGGGTTGTGGCTTCAGTACTATTCGCGTCTCCGACGCATTCACCAAAACTATAAAGATAAACGTTTGCGGCCCACTAACTCAAATCATCCAGCGCTTTGAATATCTTTCATCCTAAGCTCTTCGTTTGTTCGTCACTTCTTGCATTGGCATCGATGCAAGTCTCAGCCGTTGGTATCGGCGAACTCACCTTGGTCAGCCGCATCGGTGAACGTGTCGAAGCTTATGTCGATGTGCAGTTGGGTAAAGGCGAGAACATCGACGATGGCTGCTTGTCGTTGGCGGCAGTGAAAGAAGGCGCGATCGATAGTAGCAATGCGCTGTTGCAAACCGGTTTGAGTACACGTTTCAACAAGACGACGCACAAGATCGAGATCAGATCGAAACGACCACTCAACGAACCTGTCGCAGAGTTCAGCTTGCAGATCCAATGTAAAGATTCGGTCAGTAGCAACACCAAGGTGTTCGCCGTGTTGCCAGAGTTTGGCGTAGCGATAACTCCTGTGGCAGTCGTTGTCCCAAAACTTGTTGCCGCACCTTTACCCACAGTGGTCGTAGCCAAGCCTGCACCAAGCCAGATCAATAGCGCCAAGATGTTGGAAGAGACGCCGCTTGCCGTGGAGCCTGTCCCTAGTGTCAAAAAGACAAGCAAGAGAGCTACGGCAACAGCCACTAAGAGCGCCAGCAAAGGCAAGACAGAGTTCAAGCTGCAATTGAGCGGTGGGCAACTGGACATCTCACGCGTCGGCAAGTTGAGCGCCAACGACCGTGAAGTCATCTCGGCACAACGCAAGATGTTGGATGAGGACGACCAGACCGCGCACCTACTCGCCATGCAATATCAGATGAAGGCGATGAGCGAAGAGATACAAGCGATTCGCCAAAAGTTGGCTAGCCTAGAGACAGCCAAAGTCGAAGCAAAGAAGGCGGAGCCGCTGGTCTCATCCGACACATGGCAACTCATCTTGAAGATATTGGCTGGATTGGTCGCCATCGGACTAACCGTATTCGGTGTGCGTCACTACATGCAGATGAAGGCGCGCGCGCCCAAACCTATGAAGATCGAGGTAGAAGTCGAAGAGCCCGATACACGCCCCGCTAAGCCAATCGGTGAATCCACTCTCAGCATCGTGCA
>JBGSWB010000023.1:0-2615 GCA_041752675.1 Sideroxydans sp.
GCTTCTCGTTCTCAGGCAGTGATGCGGCAGCGTACACCGTGTTCCTGTTGTTCCCTTTACTCACCTTGCTGACCTTGTCTGGATTAGCCCCGTTCACCCATCAGCGCATCAAGCAATACCAGCATGGCAATAGCCAATTCGGCGACACCTTTTTCAGTTTCGATGCGACGGTGGGGAGTTTCTACGGCGTTTATCTGCGCATGTTAGGCATGTTCGTAGGACTGGGCGTGGTGTCGGGTATCTTGGTCGCAGTGGGATTGCCGCTCATCTTGGTCCTCTTGCCTGTGGTTTACCTCTTTATCGCAGGCTACTACGCGGTGCGCTTGCCTAACCTGATCTGGAATGGCACAGGCTTAGGCGAACACACTTTCTATAGCCGCTTGGAGATCAAGCCCTACGTTTGGATATTCTTCACCAACATGTTGGGCATCATTCTCACGCTGGGGCTGTTCGTACCTTTCGCGCAGATACGCATGATGAAATACAAGATCGAGAGCATGGGCTTGATGGCACAGGGAGACTTGGCGGAATTCTGTGCCGGTCAATCGCAAGATACCAATGCGATGGGTGAAGAGACTGCCGAGATGTTCGATCTGGACATCTCTCTCTAACTTGGTCAGCGCACTTTATTTCGATGGCAAGACCACCGCTGCAAAGGCGGTGGAGCTCTCTTTAGAAGATCAAGAGTGGGTGGTGCGTGGTGACGCTCTCGAACTGCGTCACTCGCTCGCGCAAGTCAAAATCTCTGAACGTCTAGGCAATACCCCGCGCTTGCTGACTTTTTCTGATGGAGGCCATTGCGAGGTCACTGATCACGCTGCGCTCGACCAGATATTGGCTGCCGCAGGTGTGCGCCGCTCATGGGTGGATGGCATGCAGCACAGCCTGGGCTGGGCATTGGTCGCTTCAGTGGCTATCGTGGCCACTTTCGTCGCTTCGTATATCTATTTGTTGCCGTGGAGTGCAGAAGTCATCGCCAAGCGTGTGCCAGATGCCGTGCTGCAAAAGATGGGTAGCTCGACCTTGGATACGCTCGATAAGTTCATGCTAGAACCGAGTAAGCTGGAAGCGACGCGGCAACAAGCCTTGACTGCCGCCTATGCCAAGTTACAGCCCTTGCCCGATTCCCAGATGCGTTATCACATCGTGTTCCGCAGTTCGCCGCGTATGGGGCCGAACGCATTCGCGTTGCCCGACGGCACCATCGTGATGTTGAATGAATTGGTCGAGCTCACCCAAGATGACAATGAGATCGTCGCCGTGTTGGCGCACGAGCGCGGACATATCGAACAACGCCACGCCATGCGTATGGTGTTGCAAAGCTCTGCGGTCGGCTTGGTGATGACTTGGTATATGGGCGATGTCAGCACCTTGTTGGCGACCGTGCCCACCGTCATCCTGCAAGCCACCTACTCGCGCGACATGGAGCGCGAATCGGATGAATATGCCGAGCGCACCTTGAAGCTGAACGGGCTATCGCCGTGTCTGTTGGCAACGGCATTAGAGAAACTCGAAGCCGCTCATCGGTCTCGCAATGAGAAGATGCCGCCGCAGAATGATGCCAAAGAGGCTGCGATGGACTACCTCTCCAGTCATCCGGCGACAGCTGAACGCATCCAGCAGATGTGCCCCCAACGTCCGTAGTCATTGGGCTGCGTGCTATCATCGCGCCCTATGAAAAACACCACCGACACCCTACATCGCTTCCTATTCGAACACCTGCCTATACGCGGCGAGATTGTGCGTCTTGATAACGTCTGGCAGTCCGTCATCGAGCGTCACGACTACCCGCCTGTGCTGAAGAACCTGATGGGGGAGTTGTGTGCCGCCGCCGTCCTGCTATCAGCCACGCTCAAACTGCAAGGCTCCATGGTGTTGCAGATACATGGCAAAGGCGCGGTGAAATTGTTGGTCGTCGAATGTACCGGTGACTTGGAGTTGCGTGCCACAGCCAAGTGGGAAGGTGACTTGGCGCAAGGCACATTGCAAGACCTAGTAGGCGATGGCCGCTTCGTCATCACCCTCGATCCAAAAGACGGTAATCAAGCCTACCAAGGCATCGTCGCCCTTGAAGGCGACACCATCGCCGAGATATTGCAGAACTACATGACTCGCTCTGAGCAATTGGAGACGCGGCTGTGGTTGGCGGCGGATGACAAAGTAGCCGCAGGGATGTTGCTGCAGAAGCTTCCCGAGAAAGACGAATCACACGACGTCGATGCTTGGGGTAGGGCGGGGCAGTTGGCCGATACACTCAAACCAGAAGAGCTTCTACAACTTCCCGCCGATGAATTGATCCATCGCCTCTATCACGAGGAAAACATCCGTTTGTTCGAAGCCCAGACCATCGTGTTCCAGTGTGCATGTTCACGCGAGAACGTGGGGCGCATGTTGCAGATGCTGGGAAGGGAAGAGGTCGGCTCTATCTTAGCTGAGCGCGGCGAGATCGAAGTGCACTGCGAATTCTGTAACGAACGTTATGTGTTCGACTCGGTCGATGCGGAAGCGGTGTTCATCGAAGCGGCGACCGTATCAACGAGTAAGACACTGCACTAGTAGTTTTCTAGTCATTCCCGCCTCGGCGGGAATACAGTCTTTTCACTATTTCCCGCAAC
>JBGSWB010000024.1:0-9565 GCA_041752675.1 Sideroxydans sp.
TTGGTGGCTCGGGGCGGAATCGAACCACCGACACGCGGATTTTCAATCCGCTGCTCTACCAACTGAGCTACCGAGCCGTTTTTGAGCCATCCCAGATGGGACGGGAAAAACGAAGGCGCGCATTGTAGCCATAAGCCTCACTTCGGGCAATATAAAAAACGAACCCCGCACTAGGCGGGGTTCGGTTCTTTACTACTTTAAGCCGTAGCGAGCGGCTTGAGTGCAAGGCGCACGGAGCACAGAAACCGGAATGTGCTTAATGCACATGAGGATTTCGAGCACCGCGCAACGCCGCAATCAGGTCGCGCAGTAGGCTTAATTACATCATGCCGCCCATACCACCCATGCCACCCATATCGCCACCACCCATACCACCGGCTGGTTTGTCTTCTGGCAAGTCAGCGATCATGCATGCAGTGGTCAACATCAGACCTGCGATGGATGCCGCGTGTTGCAAGGCAGTGCGAGTGACCTTGGTCGGGTCAACCACGCCCATCGCCAACATGTCGCCGTACTCGCTGCTAGCAGCGTTGTAACCGAAGCTACCTTTGCCTTCCAGCACTTTGTTGACGACTACGGATGGCTCATCGCCCGCGTTGGATACGATCGCACGCAGTGGGGCTTCCATCGCACGCAAGACGATGGTGATGCCTGCGTCTTGGTCGTGGTTGTCACCTTTGAGGGCTGCAACTGCAGCCTTGGCACGCAACAGCGCAACGCCGCCGCCGGCAACGATACCTTCTTCAACCGCTGCACGAGTGGCGTGCAATGCATCGTCAACACGGTCCTTCTTCTCTTTCATCTCAACTTCAGTCGCCGCGCCGACCTTGATGACTGCAACGCCGCCAGCCAACTTCGCTTTGCGTTCTTGCAGTTTCTCTTTGTCGTAATCGCTGGTGGATTCTTCCATCTGCTTGTTGATCTGAGTGACGCGAGTCTTGATCGCATCTTCTTTACCAGCGCCGTCGATGATGATGGTGTTCTCTTTGCTGACTTCAATACGCTTAGCTTGGCCCAATTCAGCCAAGGTGGTCTTTTCCAGTGTCAGACCGACTTCTTCAGCGATCACAGTACCGCCAGTCAAAATAGCGATGTCTTCCAACATAGCTTTGCGACGATCACCGAAACCAGGCGCCTTGACAGCGACGGTCTTCAAGATGCCACGGATGTTATTTACAACCAGTGTCGCCAATGCTTCGCCGTCAACATCTTCAGCGATGATCAACAGTGGACGGCCAGCCTTAGCGACTTGCTCCAATACTGGGAGCAGATCACGGATGTTGGAGACCTTCTTGTCGTGCAACAAGATGAACGGGTTATCCATTGCAGCGATCTGCTTGTCCGCATTGTTGATGAAGTAAGGAGACAAGTAGCCACGGTCGAATTGCATACCTTCGACAACATCCAACTCGTTTTCCAATGACTTGCCATCTTCAACAGTGATGACGCCTTCTTTGCCCACTTTTTCCATCGCGTCAGCGATGATCTTGCCGATGCTCGCATCAGAGTTTGCGGAGATAGACGCTACTTGAGCGATCTCAGTGGTGGTAGCGCAAGGCTTGGAAATGTTCTTCAACTCAGCAACTGCTGCGATCACAGCCTTGTCGATACCGCGCTTCAGGTCCATTGGGTTCATGCCAGCAGCCACGAACTTCATGCCTTCTTGCACGATGGACTGCGCCAGAACAGTCGCAGTCGTTGTGCCGTCACCCGCAACATCAGAAGTCTTAGAAGCAACTTCCTTGACCATCTGTGCGCCCATGTTCTCGAACTTGTCTTTCAGTTCGATCTCTTTAGCCACGGACACGCCATCTTTAGTGATGTGTGGAGAACCGTATGAACGATCCAACACTACGTTACGCCCCTTAGGGCCCAATGTTACTTTGACCGCATCGGCCAGAATGTTGACACCCACGACCATCTTGGCACGTGCTGCATCATGGAATTTCACGTCTTTTGCTGCCATGTTCTATTCTCCTAATGAAATTCTAAAAATTGATTAAGCCTCGATGACGCCGATAAGGTCATCTTCACGCATCTGCAACAGCTCAACGCCGTCGATCTTGAAAGCTTGACCGGAATATTTGCCGAACAACACTTTGTCGCCAACCTTCACGCTCATTGCGCGAACTTTGCCGTCTTCACCGATTTTGCCGTTGCCAACAGCAACGATCTCGCCTTGATCAGGCTTCTCAGTCGCCGCGTCAGGAATCACGATACCGGATGCGGTCTTACGCTCTTCTTCCATGCGCTTAACGATCACGCGGTCATGCAAAGGACGAATCTTCATGCTTATTTCTCCTAAAATCAGTGGGTTGATCAAATGCGAAGGTGGATCATTAGCACTCTCCACCAGCGACTGCTAATAATAGGGGTTGCCCCCTCCGATTTCAAGGGCAGTGTGGGTTTTTATTGTTGGAGGAAGTTTTAAGGCTATTTCAGCAAGTCTTGCAACGCGCCGTCTAACCGAGGGTGTGAGAATTGAAAACCTGATGATTGAATCCGTTTTGGAATCACGCGCTGCCCCTCTAGCAGTAGACAAGCCCGCTCACCCATCGCCAGCTTCATCACAAAGCTGGGCGCAACGAACAACGCGGGGCGATGTAATGCTTGCGCCAATGTTTGGGTGAATTCCGCATTGGTGACGGGGGCTGGCGCAGTCATGTTGAATGCACCGTTGAGTGAAGGGTCATTCAGCAGATGCAACACCATCGCCACGTAATCGTCGATATGCACCCAACTCATCCACTGCTTACCGTCGCCCAATCGAGCGCCCAGCGCCAACTTGAACGGTAGCAACATACGCCCCAGCAAACCGCCGCGCTTGCTCAATACCAAGCCGGTGCGCAACAAGCAGACTCGCACACCACTTTGCTCTGCCGCACGTGCAGCGTTCTCCCATGAGGCACAAAGCTCGGATGGGAAATCATGTCCTGGAGCCATAGCCTCATCCAGTACCGCCTCCCCCCCATTGCCGTAATAGCCGACCGCAGAGCCGCTAAGCAGCACAGTAGGTTTTTGTTGAGCAGCCGCGATTCGTTGCACCAACTTCTCTGTCAGCCCCACTCGACTATCCAGCAACACTTGCTTACGTTTAGCCGACCAATAGGCATCGACGATCGGCTCACCCGCCAAATTGATGACTGCGTCGAATACCTGATCCGTTGTCCATTCGTCCAAACTTTTCATCGTTTGCACCGCAGGCCCGCACTTTGCAGCGACCGTTTCTGGATGACGACTCAGCACCGTCAATCCATGACCTTGCGTCAGAAGAACCGCGCAAAGCTGACGTCCGATCAAGCCCGTCCCACCCGTGATTAGAATACGCATCGCGCTCTCCCGATAAAATCGATGGATGCATCTTACGTTATGATGCCGCACATGACATCGAATCACGACCTCCTTGCCCGTAGCCTCTCCTCCGTCTGGCATCCCTGCACGCAAATGAAGCGCCACGAGACGCTCCCCCTCGTGCCTATCGCACGCGGCGAAGGGGTGTGGCTGTACGACCTCGACGGCAAGCGTTATCTGGATACAGTGAGTTCATGGTGGGTGAATCTCTTTGGGCATTGCAACCCACGCATCAACGCCGCCATCACTGACCAGCTAGGTAAACTGGAGCATGTGATGTTGGCCGGTTTCACGCATGAGCCTGTTGTGAGACTTTCTGAAAGGTTGCGCGAACTTGCACCCACTGGATTGGGACATTGCTTCTACGGATCGGATGGTGCATCGGCGACCGAGATCGCATTGAAGATGAGCTCGCACTACTGGCGCAACAGCGGCAAGCCAGAGAAGTCGCAATTCATCAGCTTGCAGAATAGCTACCACGGCGAGACCTTGGGCGCGCTGTCGGTGACCGATGTGGCGCTGTTCCGCGATGCCTACGGCTCACTCATCAAACAGAATGTGACTGTGCCCTGCCCTGATTGGCGCGATGCCGCAGCTGACGAAAGTGCGGAGGACTACGCGCTACGTTGCGCAAATTCACTCGAGAAACATCTGCAAGCACATCACGCAAGCATCGCCGCCTTCATCGTCGAGCCACTGGTTCAAGGTGCGGCAGGCATGGCGATGTATCACCCTATCTATTTGCAACGTGCGCGTGAACTTTGCTCGCAATATAACGTACATCTCATCGCGGACGAGATCGCAGTCGGTATGGGACGCACGGGGACGATGTTCGCTTGCGAGCAGGCGAACATCTCGCCCGATTTCTTGCTCATCTCCAAAGGCATCACAGGTGGCTATCTGCCGCTCTCCATCGTGATGACCACCGACGACATATACCAAGCCTTTTATGATGACCAAACAGCGCGCGGCTTCTTGCACTCACATTCCTACACAGGCAATCCCTTGGCTTGCCGCGCCGCACTAGCCACGCTAGACATCTTTGAACAAGACGATGTATTGAATGCCAACCGCGTCAAGGCGGCTATCTTCAACCGCATCGCAACACCATTACGCGAACACGCAAAGGTCAGGAATTTCCGCAACACTGGCATGATCTGGGCATTTGAAGTGGAAACTGCCCATGCCGATTTTGCACAACGTTGTTTCACCCTCGGCCTTCAACACGAATTACTGTTGCGCCCCATGGGCAACACGGTATATTTCATGCCGCCCTACGTCATCACCGAAAAGGAAATGCAAATGTTGGTGGAGCGCACGCTCACTGTCATTGATACGTTGTCATGAGATTGCTCGTTACACTCCTTTCGCTCTTGCTCACCGCCAATGCACAGGCGGTTGCGTTGCCGCGCTCCGTTCAGCAAGAATTGAAGAAGGTCGGCATCCCGCTCAACGCGGTCGCTGTCGAAGTGCGCCAAGTGGGGAAACACACTCCGCTCATCGCACTCAACACGCAGCGTGCGATGAATCCAGCCTCGACCATGAAACTGGTCACCACTTATGCGGCGCTCGATCTGCTCGGCCCAGCTTACACGTGGAAGACTGAGGCGTGGATTGATGGGGAGTTAAAGGATGGTGTGCTCAAGGGCGACCTCATACTCAAGGGATATGGCGATCCGAAGTTCACCATCGAGCAATTCTGGTTGTGGCTGAGCGAACTGCGTGCACGCGGACTGCGTGACATCCAAGGTGACCTGATCTTGGACCGTAGCTTCTACGATCTGCCTGCGCACGACCCCGCCGAATTCGACAATGACGCTGTACGTGCCTACAACGTAGGGCCAGATGCCTTGCTCATAAATTTCAACACCTTGCGCCTACGTTACATCCCCAACGGCAATGCATTGAAGGTCGTCACCGAACCGCCGCTGGATGGTTTCGTTTTGGACAACCGCTTAGCCCCGAATGGCGGCAAAGTGAATTGCGACAACTGGGATGATTTGTTTCAAGTTCAACCGCTGGGCGACAGCGTAGTACTGCAAGGCGACTACGCCCTTGAATGCGGTGAACGCGAGCAGAATCTCAGCGTGATGCCGCATACCCGCTATGTAGGCGCCTTGTTCGGTGCGATTTGGAAAGAACTTGGTGGATCAATAAAAGGTAGGGAACGTGATGGCTTGGTCAGCGACCATGCCACTCTTTTCTCCACTCATCGCTCAGAGCCATTGAGCGGCATCATCAGAGACATCAACAAATTCAGCAACAACGTGATGGCGAGACAACTCTTCCTCACCTTAGGCTCTGCTATATATGATCCAGACGAGCAGAACTCTCCAGAAAGCTCAGGCAAAGCCGTCGGCAGCATGAACATCGAGCGCAGCATCCTCACCACGCAGATGTGGCTGATGCGCAATCAGTTGCGCTTCCCTGAACTGGTTTTGGAGAATGGCGCAGGACTTTCTCGCAAAGAACGCATCACTGCCGCGCATATGGCCGCACTACTGCAACACGCCAGCAATCATCCCCTGAGCGCCGAACTTCAAGCTTCACTCCCCATACTTGGTGTGGATGGTTCGGTGAAGAAGCGACTCAAAAATAGTCCTGCCGCTAGCCATGCCCACCTCAAGACAGGCACACTGACAGGCGTCAAGAGCATCGCTGGCTACATACGCGCAAAGAGCGGTAAAGAATGGCTCATCGTGTTCTTCATCAACCACCCGTATGCTCAACGCGGACAGGAAGCACAGGACGCGTTGATCGAGTGGGTGCAACAGCATTAGCTAATGTATAATCCTTGGCTGCGTTGTGGGTAATTCCCACTTATTTATTATTTCCATCTCCAACATCATGAATACAAAACTCTCTCGCCACTTCATATTCATTGCCATCCTATCCCTCGCCCCCTGCTCAATGGCGCTGGCCGAAACCGCCCCAGTCGTGCCGCCCGCAAATCTGGACAGCGCAGCCCCTCAAGAACCCAGTACAGCCGATCAGCCCCCTATCCTCAACGATGGAAAGAATTGGTATTTCTCATGGGGCTACAGCCGGCAGTATTACGCGCCTTCTGATATTCACGTCACCCAGTCGAGCCTAGGTAATAATTTCACCGTGCATAAAGTCAAAGCGACTGACTTCCATACCAATATTCCAGAAACGATCGATTCCACCCTCAATTTAAACTTCTTCGCACCGCAGGAGAATATTCGGATCGGCAAGTTCATGGATGCGGAGAAGACCTTCGCCATCGAGTTCTCGCTGGACCATACAAAATACAACACCAACCTCGACCAAACTGCGCTCGTTACAGGCACGCTTCACAATCAGCCAGTCAATGGGAACATGGTTCTCAACAAGCAATTCTTTGATTACAGGCTGCACAACGGTTTGAACCACGTCATGTTGAATGCGGTCTGGCTGAACCATTTGTATGGCCCCAAACAAAAACCCGGCGATTTGGAATCGATCAGCCGAGTGGGGGCAGGTATTTTATTACCGCACGCCGACAATACGATTGACGGTCACGCGAACCAGCTAGGCCCCAAGTGGGTGAACAGCTGCTGCTTCGCCAGCAACGATTGGTGGCAACTACGTGGCTGGACAGTGGGCATCGAGGTGGGTTTGCGTTACAGAATGACTGAATCGCTGTATCTGGAGTTGACAGGCAAAGAAGCCTATGGCGTTCTGCGAAAAGTGGCCGTCTTTGAAGGCACTGCAGACCAAGAGCTTTGGCTGACCGAAGGGGTCATGTCTTTGGGTTATTTGTTCTAAGTTATCGTCACCAAAGTAACCCAAAAAGCCGAGGATGTCCTCGACTTTATTCATTCAAGCCTTTAAATCACTCGCTGCGCAACGCTGTGATGGGATCAAGATTGGCGGCTCGCAAGGCTGGGTAAAGACCAAAGAATACCCCCGTAACGACAGGCATCACAATTGCCAATATAAGAACGAGCGGCGTGATGACCACGCTCCAATGGGCGAGCCAACTGACGAGCCAGATACCCGAAAAAGCGACGGCCACCCCAAGTGCGCCACCGATGGTGGTGATGACTAAAGCTTCAGTGACGAATTGCACTAAGATATCCACTCGCCTTGCACCGACTGCTCGGCGGATGCCGATCTCACGGGTCCGCTCCATCACATTCGCCAGCATGATATTCATCACCCCCAGCCCGCCGATCAAGAATCCCAGTATTGAGATACTCCAAAGGACGATGTCGAAGGTTCGTTCTGCCTGCTCTGCTTGTTTGAGCAATTGTTGCGGCGCCACTAACTGATAGTCCTCTGCACCTCGATGCAACAGATTCATCGATCTGCGAATCGAAGGCAAGGCGGGTAGCACATCATCAGGCACACCCAACTTCAAGATCAACTCGGTGACAGGAAGCGAAACATTGCCAGGCGCATGACTCTCAAGTGGGATAAAGATCGCATTATCGAAATCGCGCATCGTGATGGCGATGTTCCCTTCAGCCCGTTTGTCGAAGTGCGCCAACACACCAACAATATGACACAGCCCACCCCCCAGCCTTAACATCTGACCTTGGTTTCCTTTTTCCCTCAAACTCATCGCGACTCGATGCCCGATGACGCAGACACTACTGTTCTGCGCAATCTCTTCTTCCACAATGAATCGCCCCGAGGCGAGCCTCAAGCCCTGCACGCTAGCAAAGTTAGCAGTGACCGCCAGTATCTGTGGCACATTCACGCCTTCGGTATAGATAGACATCGGCTTTTCTTTTAGTGCCGCCACCACCTCGATGTTCTGCACCCACTGTTTAATACGCATTCCGTCAGACAACGCCACGCCCAAAGATCCCAGATTTTGAGCATCCCGCGATTGCTCCGCAGTGAGATTAGTCGTTTTGATGGTGATGTTGCTCAATCCCAACTGCTTGATCTGCTCCAACGTCTTACGCTTTGCGCCCTCTTCCACCGAAATGGGAACCAAAAATAAGATCACTCCGCACGCCATTCCCAAAACGCCTAAAGCCGATCGCAAACGGCGTTGCCATAAGGAACTTAAGATATGGCGCAACAACATGACTCGCCTATTCTTGAAAGTCATTGTTAGATCATCCGACAAAGCGACCATCCTTCATCGTCAATCGACGCTCAGCGAAGTCTGCCACCTTGGCATCATGCGTCACCAAGATGACTGTGGAACCTGCTTGGTGAAGCTGGCTCAAGATTTCCATGACACCCTCACTCGACACCGAATCCAAACTGCCGGTCGGCTCATCAGCCAAGATCAATTGGGGCCGAACGATCAGCGCTCGCGCGATGGCGACACGCTGCATCTCACCTCCCGATAGCTCGGAAGAATCATGTGTCCAACGGTGTGATAATCCGACAACTTGCAATGCTTCAGCGATTCGCTCTTGCAAGTCTTCAGGAATATGCTTCCTGTATAGAAAAGGTATAGCCACGTTCTCAGCAACTGACAGATAAGGGAGCAGGTGGTAATTCTGAAATACGAAGCCAATCTCATGCGCTCGGATGTCTGACAATTGATCATCGGCCATCTCATCCACCCCCCTCCCAGAGAAGCGATAGCACCCCGATGTCGGTCGATCAAGACAACCTAGGATATGTAACAGCGTCGATTTACCCGAACCTGATGCGCCCATGATCGCCACGAACTCGCCGCTGTCGACCTCCAATTCCAAGTCACACAATACGTTGATGTCGCCGCTGGGTTTCTTATAGGATTTGTGGATACCTGAAAGTTGTATCAATGACGTCATGTTATGGCCTGATCAGGCTGACCCTGTCCCCTTCAGACAGCCCCTCAGTGACTTCAACAATATCTTCATTCATTCGCGCGACCTTGATGTTGCGTCTCAATAGATCAGAGCCCTTCTTCAGATAGCAGTAGGTGGATCCCTCGTCATCGAACAAGGCCGAGATGGGAATGGCGAGAGAGTCCTTCACTTGATCGACCGTGATGAAAGCGCGTGCGGTCATCCCAGGGCGCAACCTAGGATCCCCATCTCTCAACTTGAGCGTGAACTGAAAATGCTTTCCGGCAACACTCGGGTCCTCTACCGCCAAGGCACCGATGCTTTCGACTTGCCCTGAGAGGTTCAGGGATGGATAGGCATCGATCTTGACGGTGGCATCCAATCCCACTTGGATCTTATTGAGGTCACTCTCTCGCACCTGCGCTTTCACGATCATGGACGTCAGATCAGGTATGTAGAGCACCGGTTGCCCC
>JBGSWB010000025.1:0-2734 GCA_041752675.1 Sideroxydans sp.
AACCACTCCTCCCAAGACGGAACCTAGGGTCATACCTGAACAAGCTGACATCCAATGGGCGTTGGAACAGATGGGTAGCGTGATCGACGTGAGCGCGACTGACCTCTCCCTCATCTACGACAAGGCGCAGGCACATGCGCAAGCGCGACTAGATAGTGAACTAAAGAAATGATGCTGAAGGCAATTCACATCAGCTGCGTCATCCTTAGCTTCAGCCTGTTCTTTTTGCGCGGTATCTGGCTGTTGCGTGAGTCATCCATCATGCAGCAGCGCTGGGTGAGGATCGCTCCGCACAGCATCGATACCGTTCTACTTATCAGCGCCATTCTGCTGGCTTGGCAACTGGGCTATACCCCATTCAACTCACCCTGGTTGGCTGCAAAGATCATCGCACTCCTCCTCTACATCGGTCTTGGCATGTTGGCGTTCCGCTTCGCCAAAACGAAAAAATCGCGGCTCTACGCATGGCTGGCTGCACTACTCACCTTCACCTACATCGTGACGGCTGCGATGACACATGACCCCTTACTTACACAATGAGCTCTTTGATCGGTAGTGCCGCCGCTCCCACATTCGACGACCCACTGGAGATGCTGCACGCGTGTCACGGCCGGATCGAAGCACAATGTGTCACACTCACCCGATTGGGTGAACATCTATCGAAGCAAGGGTGTGACGAACAGGCAGTGCAGGCTGCACGGGCCATCCTGCGATATTTCGATACGGCCGGTCAGCACCACCATCAAGATGAAGAACGCGATCTATTCCCACGACTCATCGCGACACACGATCAAACGGTGACAGCGCTCATCACTAGCTTGTTGCAGGAACACCAGCGCATGGAAGCGGCATGGAACAACTTGCGCCCATTGCTGCTAGCTATCGCCGAGGATCACAAGGCATCGCTTGATATGCATATCGCCCAACACTTCATCGATGTCTATGCGATACACATCCAAACAGAGAATGGGACGCTGCTACCGTTGGCACATGCCTTGTTGAATGCCGAGCAACTTCAAGCCATCGGTCACAGTATGGCAGCCCGACGTGGGGTATCGACTTGACCTCTACGCTACAAACTCAGACGGTCGCCATCATTGGTGGCGGCCCCGCTGGATTGATGGCGGCAGAGATGTTGTCTCAAGCAGGTATTCAGGTTGATGTATATGACGCGATGCCCAGTGTGGGGCGCAAATTCCTGATGGCGGGGAAAGGCGGCATGAACATCACGCACTCCGAACCCTTGCCTGACTTCCTGACGCGCTATGGCTCACGCCATGAACATATCGAACCGCTGCTGCAAAACTTCTCACCTGATGCACTGCGTGAATGGATACATGGACTCGGTGTAGATACTTTCGTCGGCACGTCAGGACGCGTGTTCCCAACAGACATGAAGGCCGCCCCCTTGCTACGCGCGTGGTTGCATCGTTTGCGTGAGAACGGTGTGCGATTCCATATGCGACATCGTTGGACAGGATGGAATGAGCAAGGTGAACTGCGATTCACAAACTCAGCGGGAGCGATAGACATCAAGGCGAGCGCTACTGTTTTGGCATTGGGCGGCGGCAGTTGGCCACAACTTGGTTCTGATGGCGCATGGGTCACCTTACTTGCGCGACACGGTGCAAGTGTCGCCCCGCTACGTCCGAGTAATTGCGGATTCGAAGTCACTTGGAGCAAGCACTTTCGCGAGCGCTTTGTCGGCGAACCGCTTAAATCTGTTGCAGCCAGTTTCGGCGAGGTACGCAAACAAGGTGAATGCCTCATCACCGAACACGGCATCGAAGGCGGACTCATCTATGCCCTTTCCGCTCCTTTGCGCGACGAGATCGAAAGTAAAGGGAGTGCCACATTACACCTTGATCTACTCCCTGATTGGTCAGAACAACGCGTACTCACCGAAGTCTCTCACCCGCGCGGTTCGCGTTCCTTATCCAGTCATCTGCAAAGTCGCTTGGGATTGAAAGGCGTGAAGGCGAATCTGTTGCGTGAAGCCTTGAGTGCAGAGCAGATGAACGATGCCTCTCTTCTCGCGGCCACCATCAAATATTTACCGCTCAAACTCAGCGCCACTCGTCCTCTGCGCGAAGCGATCAGCAGTGCAGGTGGAGTCACTTTCGACTCGCTCGATGCGAATCTGATGCTAAAGAGATCGCCCGGCATATTCTGCGCGGGCGAGATGTTGGATTGGGAGGCGCCAACAGGCGGTTACTTACTGACTGCCTGTTTCGCCAGCGGGCGTGCTGCGGGATCAGGTGCACTGGATTGGCTTAGAAGCCGATCTTGAATTCGACACGCTCAATCACAGGTTGGCGATGTCCACCTAGCACCACGACTGCATGACCGTTACTACGCACGCTCACGCGCTCATGACGATGATGGTGATGGCTACGATGACGCAGGTCTTCACGCATCTCACGACGCTCATGAGGTGACATCTTCTCAAAGTGCTCACGCATCTCTTCACGCTTCTCACGACGTTGTTGCGGTGCGGCATCATTGTGTTCTCTGCGCATCTCCTGACGCATGTCTTGGCGTTCAGCAGGGCGCATCTGCTCGAACTTGTCTCGCTTCTGTTCACGGTTATCTTGTCTACGCTCGTCCGCATAAGCATTCATGCTGAACGAAGCGACCATACTTACAGCGATGAGCGATTTAACGATGGCATTCATTTCATTCTCCTGTGGGGTATTCCCCAAATCCGCCTCATTGGCGTGGTGAGGATGTTGGG
>JBGSWB010000026.1:0-8814 GCA_041752675.1 Sideroxydans sp.
GTGGTCAACCTCGAGTGGATCCAAAAGATCCATCGCGACAAGGCAGAGCGCGGCTACTCAGCAGAAGCGACAGTCGATACGATCATGCGTCGTATGCCTGACTACATCAAATACATCACGCCACAGTTCACCCACACCGACATCAACTTCCAACGTGTGGCGACCGTGGATACATCGAACCCATTCATCGCACGCGACATCCCAACACCGGATGAGAGCTTCGTAGTGATCCGCTTCCGCAATCCAAAGGGTGTCGATTTCCCTTACTTCCTGAGCATGATCCCGAACTCGTTCATGTCTCGCGCCAACACCATGGTGGTGCCAGGAGGCAAGATGAGCCACGCGATGGAGATCATCCTGTCGCCGATCATGCACGAGATGATCCAGAACAAAAAGAAGTAAGACTTAACGCAATGACAGGACGGGGAATCAGGCTTGGCTTGATTCCCCGTTTCTTTTGGCAACTGTAATGTTTGTCGAACGAATATGCTGCTTATTCATCTATCCCAAGGATTAAAGACTCGCGGATATAGCGCGAAATCCTGTACGTTTCGCGTAACCACGGTGAGGCCGTGACATTGCGCTGTGGACATGATCAGGCTATCCATCACGGGCAGAGGTTGCCCCAATGATTCTGCGTGGGCGGCAATTTGCGCCCAAACATGAAGTGCAGTTGCGTCCAAAGGCAGGATGCGTCCGGAAAATCGCTGTTCCACTTTGCTTAGCCAAGCAGTGAGTTTTTGGCTGCGGCGCGGGTCGCTACTGCGCAGTTTGAGTATTCCTTTTTCAATCTCTCCTAGGCTGATGACGCTGATGAACAGGCTAGTTTCGTCCTGTTCATCTAGCCAAGCGATGACTTCTTGCGCAGGGGATTTTTTGGCGTATTCGGAAAGTACGCAGGTATCGACTAGCCAGCTCATAGTTCGACGTTGCGTCCGATGTCGCGGCTGCGACCAATATCCAGATCATCGGCTTCAAGGTCGGGGCGCAATAGTGCGGTGGAAAGTTTGCCTTTGCTGCGGGTGAGACGTGAGTATTCCGCCGCCGACACAATCACCGCCGTGGGCTTGCCATGCACCGTTACCACTTGCGCATCGCCGCCTGATGCGCGCTTGATCAGTTGGCTGAAATTGCCTTTGGCTTCCTGCAGTTGCCATTCATCATTTGTTTTTGGCAGATGGGATGTGTTGCGCATGGTGGTCTCCATTTCTATTCTGTCCAGTCTGGCCAGAATTTAGCACAATGTCAGCGGATTAGCTATTCGAGGTATGTTCCAATCAGGGAGCGGAGTGCCGAGCAAGCATCCTATGGGATAATTCGCAGATGAATCCTGCTCTTCTTTCCGGTTTAAATCCCGAACAACGTGCCGCCGTCGAACTGCCTTCTCAATCTGCGCTGATATTGGCGGGCGCAGGGAGCGGCAAGACGCGCGTGCTCACCACGCGTATCGCGTATCTCATCAGCACTGGGCAAGCCAATCCCCACAGCATCTTGGCGGTGACCTTTACCAACAAGGCGGCGAAGGAGATGAAGACGCGTCTGTCGAGCATGCTGCCTGTCAACATCAACAGCATGTGGATAGGTACGTTCCACGGGCTGTGTAATCGTTTGTTGCGCGCGCATTTTCGCGAGGCGAACCTGCCGCAGACTTTTCAGATCCTTGATTCGGGTGATCAGCTTTCCGCCATCAAGCGCGTGATGAAGGCACAGAACCTTGATCCAGAGAAGTACATCCCGCGTGATGTGCAGAACTTCATCAGCGGCAGCAAAGAGCAAGGACTGCGCGCGCACGAAGTGGAAGCCTACGATCAGTTCACGCAACGCAAGGTGGAAGTGTTCGCTGAATACGACGCGCAATGCCAGCGCGAAGGCGTGGTGGATTTCTCCGAGTTGTTGTTGCGCTGTTACGAACTGCTGTCGCGCAATCAAAGCTTGCGCGAGCATTATCAGGAGCGCTTCAAACACATCCTCGTGGATGAGTTCCAAGATACCAATCCGCTTCAATATCGCTGGTTGAAACTATTGGCAGGTGGCAATAACTCCCTCTTTGCCGTGGGCGACGATGACCAATCCATCTATGCCTTCCGTGGTGCGAACGTGGGCAATATGCAAGAGCTGTTGCGTGACTTCCATGTGGAGAACGTCATCAAGTTGGAGCAGAACTATCGCTCGCACGGCAACATCCTCGATGCCGCCAATGCACTCATCAGCAACAACAAGAATCGCCTCGGCAAGAATCTATGGACGTCCGAGAATGGTGGCGAGCAGTTGCGTGTGTATGAAGCAGAGACCGATGTGGATGAAGCGCGCTTCATCGTGGAAGAGATACAAGAACTCAAACGCGAGGGCGTGAAGCTGACCGAGATGGCTCTGCTGTATCGCTCCAATGCACAGTCGCGTGTGTTGGAACATGCACTGGTGTCTGCGGGCTTGTCTTACCGTGTGTATGGCGGGTTGCGCTTCTTCGAGCGGCAAGAGATCAAGCACACATTGGCCTATCTGCGTTTGATGGAGAACACGGATGATGACAACGCGTTGCTGCGTATCATCAACTTCCCCACGCGTGGCATCGGTGCGCGCAGTATCGAGCAGTTACAAGAGTCGGCACGCATCAACAACACGACGCTATGGGATGCCGCCGCCCGTGCAGGCGGCAAGGTGACTGCCTTCGTAGGACTCATCGAATCCCTGCGTAGCGGCATCGCAGGTTTGCCCCTGCCGGAGATCATGGAGCATGTGCTGCACCACAGCGGATTGGTGGCGCATTACGAGGGTGAAAAGGCGGTCGCCTCCAAGCGGCGCGAAGCGGAAGAGCGTTTGGAGAACATGAACGAACTCATCAACTCCGCCACCCTATTCGTGCATGAGAATGAAGACGACAGCCTCACTGCATTCCTTACTCATGCCTCGCTGGAGTCGGGTGAGCATCAAGCGGGAGATGGTGATGACGCGTTGCATCTGATGACGGTGCATGCAGCAAAGGGATTGGAGTTCCACACCGTGTTCATCACCGGCTTGGAAGAAAGCCTATTCCCGCACCAGAACAGTATCGACAATAACGACCTCGATGAAGAGCGGCGCCTGATGTACGTGGCGATCACGCGCGCGCGGCGCCGTCTGTATCTCACCTTCGCTCAACGTCGCATGTTGCACGGGCAGACACACTTCAGTCGCGTGTCCAGCTTCATGCGCGAGTTGCCGGAAGAACTGTTGCATTGGATCACCCCGCGCTACAGCGCTAGCAGATCGTTCCAGTCCAGCAGTTATGAGACGAACAGCTACACCAAAGCATTCAACGCTGTACCTATGGAGAAAGCGCCGCCAGCGCCGAGTGCGATGTGGCGTATCGGACAGCGCGTGTTCCATCAGAAGTTCGGCGAAGGCGTGGTCACGGGTAGCGAAGGCAGCGGCACGGAAGGTCGCGTGCAAGTGAATTTCAAACGCGCTGGCAGCAAATGGCTGGCACTCGAATATGCCAAACTCGAAGCCATCTGATGCCACGCTGCGGCTGATCGTCGAGAGCTACCAACGGCTCACCGGCAAACCGCTGCTTGAGCACCTCCCCCTGCTTGGGGGAGGGAATGGCAGCGAGTTGCGCACCGCCTTATGGGAAGCACCGTGTGCCATCGTGGCACACGGCACCGAAGCTGAACCGATCTTCTTCTACGGCAATCGCCTCGCACTGCAATGGTTCGAGATGACGGCTGAAGAATTCGCCCAACTACCTTCCCGCTTGTCTGCCGAGCCGATGGCGCAGGAAGCACGGGTGAAGTTGCTGGAGAAAGTGACGCAGCAAGGATACGTGGACGGTTACTCAGGGATGCGTATCGCCAAGAGTGGTCAGCGTTTCATGATCACGGATACGACCGTATGGAACCTACTGGATGATTCGGGTGAGTATCGCGGTCAGGCCGCAGTGTTCATCAGAGGAGTTGATTAGAGTATCAGCATGTTCTAATATATCGGCTCGATCCACTTAAGGAACCACCCCATGAGCAACTCGTATAAAGAACTCATCCAGCACCTGAACCCTCCCTTGAGTGCTTTCCGTAAAGAATCCGCTGAAGTGATGACTGGCTTCGATTCGATGTCCAAAGCCGCGATGACGGCAGGTGTCATTTCCGCTTTGGATAAAGAGTTGATTGCTACGGCTATCGCTGTCTCTACGCGTTGCGAGGGCTGCATCGCGTATCACGTCAGAACTTTGGTACGGCTGGGTGCGACGCGCGAGCAGGTCAATGAGATGTTGTCCGTTGCGGTGTACATGGGTGGTGGCCCATCATTGATGTATGCGGGTGAAGTGCTACACGCCTTCGACGAATTCAGTACAAAAGCATAAAGAATATCTGAATAAGTCGTCATTCCCGCGAAAGCGGGGATCCAGCGCGTTTATTCAGAAAGGCTTTGTCCTTGCTTCGCAAGGAAATTTATTTTTAGACTGGATTCCCGCTTTCACGGGAATGACGGAGGGGACTTAATCAGACCTTCCTAAAATTCAAGAAATCAACTCAGCTGGCGGCGGATACTTCGCCGCCAGTTTGTCTGGTACTTCTCCATTGGTGGCTTGAGCGATCGCGCTTGCTTCCAGCACTGAGGTGAATAACACGAAGATCAGGGTAGGCATCAGGGCGATGCGCATGAGCGCAGTCCAGATGATGCTCGCCATGTGTGGGTCGCTGGAGAGCATGCTCAACAGCCAAGCGATCAAAACCAGTGAAGCAGATATCGCATAGCCCAGCAGTAATAAGCGGCTACGGTTCCAACTCAAACGCCAGTGCATGTCCACGAACCAACTCGTTTGTTTGCGGCTGCGCAGATAGATGTAGGCAAGCAGACTGCCGGAGCAGACCAGCGGGATGAGTAGTCCGATCATGCCAATTTTCAGACCCAGCACGGCGGGCGTCATCAACAGATCGAATGCGAACACGCCAGCAACGAAGAGGTTGTGCGGGTTCTGTGCTTGCTTACGTTCGCTCGCGGTCGCTTGTGTCTTCATTGCGGCGTCCCGTCATTTTCAGAATCGGCTGCTGTAGCAACGACAACCGGCGCATCCAGCCACGGGAAGATGTTGCGGTAGCTCACGTAGAGCGAAGTCAGTCCGAGCGGCAACAGCAGGATCATGCCGATACCATAAGGCAAGATGCCTAACATCAGCGCTACCAGTTGCATGATGAGGCTGTACACAGTGTAGGGGACGATGTTGCGCATGGTGCCGACGAAGCTATCACGCAGTGCCATGACGGGAGGCACGCCGCTGAAGAACACCAGCATGGGGGCATATTGCCATGCCACGATGAGCATCAACACCAAGGTGAATCCCAGCAATACGGCCAGCGCCACTCCGCTGCCTGCGGTGCTTATCGCGTCCATCAACACTTGCGGATCGTTGGTGGCGCGCACTTGTTCCATCAAGGTGGTGAGTTGATCGCCACCCACGAATGCCATCACTGCTGAAGCGAACAACATACCCATCATCAAGAATGCGCCCAACGAAACGAGGGCGGGCGTGCTCTTCTTGAAGCCTGCCAATAGGTCGGTCAATTCGACTTCTTCGTTCTCCTCCAGTGCGCGGCAGATACGCATGTAACCCGCCAGTACGATGGGCATGAGAATGACAGCGAGTAGCGGGCCGATGAGCGGGATCAACATCGCTAGGAATATCGCCAGGGCTCCAATCAAAGCAGTAGTGATGGCAAGGATGGGGCTGACCATGATGAGTTGGTAGCCTTGCTTGATCCAGATCCAGCCACGGGCCGCGTTCAGTTTTTTGATTTCCATATGAACTCTCTTAGAGCAAAACAGGTTGAGCAGAAGTAATGTGATTTTTCAAAATATGCTTGAAATGATCGGGATCATGCGGTGTCACCATCTCGCCATCACGCGGGAGGTGCAGGTCAAACGGGCGCGAGATCCAGAAGCGCAGCGCGGCGACGCGTAGGGTCATCGGCCAGACATCGATCTCGGCTTGGGCGAGTGGGCGCACTGACTGGTAGGCATTCAGCATGGCTTGTGCGCGCGCAGTATCAAGTTTCTGCTCGGCCCCCATGCACCAATCATTGAGAGTGATCGCCAAGTCATAGACGAAAGCGTCGCTGCAGGCGAAATAGAAATCGATGAGGCCGCCCACGCGTTCCCCGTCCATCAATACGTTGTCACGGAATAGGTCGCCATGGATGATGCCGCGCGGCAGCTTGTCGCTGGGGAAATTCGCATGCAGAGCGACTTCGCTCTCCAGTAACGCGGCATCTTCTGCTGAGAGGAAGCGCCTCACTTGCTGTGCCGTATTGGCGCGCCATGTTGCGCCACGCGCATTCTCCATCGTGCTGCCGAAGCTCAAGCTAGCGTTATGCATCTGCCCCAGCATCGCGCCGACCGCTGCGCAATTCGCCACACTGGGCTGTGTCACCGACTTGCCGCTCAGGCGGCTGACGATGCACGCAGGCTTGCCGTTCAATTCACCGAGGAAATGGTTCTTGCCGTTCGCTACCGGCGCTGGGCAGGGGATGCCGTGGCGCGCCAAGTGCGACATCAGATTGAGGTAGAACGGAAGCTCATCAGCTTTCAACACCTCGAACAGCGTCAGCACGAAACGGCCGTTGCTGGTAGTGACAAAATAATTGGTATTCTCTATGCCGGCAGGGATGCCTTGCAATTCGAGTAGCGAACCTAAGGAATAGTCAGATAGCCAAGCGGAGATGTCGGCTTCGGTGACGCGAGTGAAAACAGCCATGCAGCGCCCTTTGCTAAATTTAAAATCTGCGTAGCAGTGCGTTCGCCTCCTCGCCCGCTTGCGGGAGAGGATTGAGGTGAGGGAACGGGCATCGCAGCTTCATGTTGAGGAATGGGTAAATTGAATCTGCCCGTCAGAAACGGAAGATGACCCAGCGCGGCACGCGCAGGCCGGAATCCAAGCTCTCTTGGCGTGCGAACTTGCCGTCGCCCCTATCATCCACCAAGTAATAAGGCACGCCATGTTTAGGTGTGATCTTGATCATGTAGAGCTTGCCGTTGGCACGGTACTCTTCAACGGTCTGTTCCGATTGACGCGAGATGGTCACCTGCGGCTCATCGACAGCCTCATCTTGGATGGGAGTGGCGGAGGCAGGGACAGGCTCCGCCGCGAACGTGCTCAGGCTCAATAGCGAGAGGAACAGCAAGGTAAGTAGGCGCATGATTTTCAGTGACCGATGTGATGGTGGGATTTTACCCTTAAAGGTTCAGTTGCAACTCGCGCTCTGCGGCAGAAGGTTCGAAGCCGCGCGTCTCGTAATGTTTGAAGATGGCGGCGACCACTTGTTCAGGTTCGTCGATGACTTGGATGAGATCGATATCGCCGGGGCTGATCATCTTCTCGTTCAATAAACTGGTCTTGATCCATTCCATCAGCCCACCCCAGAAGTGGCTGCCCACAAGGATGATGGGCATACGGCGTGTCTTGCCTGTCTGTACCAAGGTCAGGGCTTCCATCAATTCGTCCAATGTGCCGAAGCCGCCGGGCATCACCACGTAGGCGCTGGCGAATTTGACGAACATCACCTTGCGTGTGAAGAAGTGCTGGAACGATTGGCTGATGTTCTGGTAGGGGTTGTTGTGCTGTTCGTGCGGCAATTGGATGTTGAGGCCGACGCTTGCCGATTTGCCGTAGAACGCGCCTTTGTTCGCCGCCTCCATGATGCCAGGACCTCCGCCCGAGATGACGGTGAATCCCGCATCCGACAGTAGGCGGGAGATCTCTTCGGTGAGTTGGTAATAGGGGTGGTCATGCGGCGTGCGGGCGCTGCCGAAGATGCTGACCGCAGGGTGGATGTCGCGCAGGCGCTCAGTGGCTGAGACGAATTCTGACATAATGCCGAACACACGCCATGACTCCTTCGACTGCATCAATTCGGGCGCTTGAACGGGGGGCAGTTTCAAATCGTTGTTCATCTCGGACTCCAAAAATATGAAGACATTGTTGTTAGTGGATGGCTCGTCGTACCTGTATCGCGCATTCCACGCCATGCCTGACTTGCGCAGCCCTCAGGGCGAACCGACAGGTGCCATCCAAGGCGTGCTCAACATGCTGAAAAAATTACGTAGCGACTTCCCAGCGGATTATAGCGCCTGCGTGTTCGACGCAAAGGGCAAGACGTTCCGCGACGATTGGTATCCCGAATACAAAGCCAATCGCCCCTCCATGCCGGATGACTTGCGTGCGCAGATCGAGCCCTTGCACGAGCTGGTCGCCGCAGCTGGTTGGAACATCATCATGGTAGACGGTGTAGAAGCGGACGATGTCATCGGTACGCTGGCACAACAGGCATCCAACAATGGAGCGCGCTGCATCGTCTCCACCGGAGACAAAGACCTTACGCAGTTGGTGAACGCCAACGTCACCCTAGTCAATACCATGAGCAACGAGATCATGGACGAGGCGGGCGTGCTCGGTAAGTTCGGCGTGCCACCGAATCGCATCGTGGATTACCTCACGCTGGTGGGGGATGCCGTGGACAACGTGCCGGGTGTGAACAAGTGTGGCCCCAAGACGGCGGTGAAATGGCTCACCCAATACGGCTCGCTAGATGGCGTGATCGCCAATGCAAAAGACGTCGGCGGTGCAGTGGGCGAAAATCTGCGCGCCGCATTGGATTGGTTGCCGCAGGGTAGGAAGCTGGTCACGGTGAAATGTGATGTGGCGCTGGACAAACGTTACGACGAGTTGGCAGCACCAGCGGAAGACAAAGAGAAGTTGAAGGCGATGTTCGAACGTTATGGTTTTAGAACCATGTTGCGCGAGCTGAATGGCGCTGCTCAAACTCCTTCCCCCATGCAGGG
>JBGSWB010000027.1:0-4499 GCA_041752675.1 Sideroxydans sp.
CCGCAGGGACGCGCGGCGCAGGCGCTTGTTTGTTCCAGCCGGATGCTTCCAGCCAGTCGCGCACGAACTGTTTGTCGAAGCTGGGTGGATTACTACCGACCTTGTATTGGTCAGCAGGCCAAAAGCGTGAGGAGTCGGGCGTGAGTGCCTCGTCGATGAGGTACAGCGTGCCTGCCGCATCGGTGCCGAACTCGAACTTGGTGTCGGCGATGATGATGCCGCGCGTCAGCGCATAGTCAGCAGCCTGCGTATAGAGCGCGAGCGTGGCGTTCTTCACTTTTTCAGCCATCTCTGCACCCAGCAGCTTCTTGGCTTCTTCGAACGAGATGTTCTCGTCATGTTCACCTACGGCCGCTTTGGTGGACGGAGTGAACAGGGGTTGCGGTAATTTCTGCGCCTCTTGCAGGCCAGCGGGTAACTGGATGCCGCACACGGCACCGGTCTTCTTGTAATCTTTCCAACCGGAACCCACCAAGTAGCCGCGCACGATGGCTTCGATGGGCAATGGCTTGAGTTTCTTGGTGACGAATGCGCGACCACGCACCTGCTCTTTTTCCGCTTCCGTCTTCACGACGGATTCTGGGTCTATACCGGACAGATGGTTAGGGATGACTCCGGCCAATTTCTTGAACCAGAAGTTGGATACCGCTGTCAGGACTTCTCCCTTGCCCGGAATAGGATCATCCAAGATCACATCAAAAGCCGATAGTCGATCCGTCTGCACGATGAGCAGATGGTCGGCGTCTACTTCATACAGATCGCGCACTTTGCCACGGTGCAGGAATTTCAGGCTAGTCAGATTGGATTCATGCAAAGCAGACATTGATACCTCGGTTTGCTAGGGAGCGGGGGAATACCCCCGACCGTTGAACGTGACAACGCCCTCGTTACCGAGGGCGTCGAGTTAAACATTACGCGCCTTTGTGATATCCCACTACGCGATCCACTTCGTTCTTGGAACCCAAGATGACTGGCACACGCTGATGCAGACCTTGTGGTTGCAATTCCATGATGCGCTCGCGACCAGTGGAGCTCACACCACCCGCTTGCTCAACGATGAACGACATCGGATTTGCTTCGTACAACAGACGCAACTTACCTGCTTTGCCTGCTTCTTTCGTATCGAACGGATACATGAAGATACCGCCGCGTGTCAGGATACGGTGCACTTCTGCAACCATGGAAGCGACCCAACGCATGTTGAAGTTCTTCTCGCGTCCGCCGTCCTTACCCTTCATGCACTCATCGACGTACTTCTGAACTGGTTTTTCCCAGTAACGTTGATTCGACATGTTGATGGCGAACTCTGCGGTATCGACTGGGATCTGCATGTTCGGGTGCGTCAGGAAGAAGTCGCCCACGTCACGATCCAAAGTAAAGCCATTCACGCCGTGACCTGTGGTCAGGACCATCATGGTGTTAGGGCCGTACAGCGCATAACCTGCACAAACTTGCTTAGTGCCTGGTTGCAAGAAGTCAGCTGCTTTAGGGTCTTTCACGCCTTCTGGGCAACGCAAGATAGAGAAGATGGTGCCGACAGAGATGTTCACGTCGATGTTGGAAGAACCATCCAATGGGTCGAAAGTGATCAGGTATTTGCCGCGTGGGTATTGTTTAGGGATCTCATACACGTCGTCCATCTCTTCGGAAGCCATACCGGCCAAGTGACCACTCCACTCGTTCGCTTTGATGAACACTTCGTTGGTGATGATGTCGAGCTTCTTTTGTGTCTCGCCTTGTACGTTCTCGCTGCCTGCAGAACCCAACACGCCGATCAGCGCGCCTTTGTTCACGTCATGCGCGATCTGTTTACAAGCGGAAACGACATCGCTCAATAGTCCTGTGAAATCGCCGCTGGCGTTCGGGATCTGGCGTTGTTCTTCGATGATGAATTGAATAAGGCTCTTGCTCATGCTGGTTTCTCCTCGTTGGTTTTCTAAATTTTGAACCGTGATTTTACTGCTTTTCCCGCTGTATCTCTATGGTTATCTGCCCCGCAAGGCAGCCATTTTGCTTCATTTGTTGCCTAATTTCGCTAGCGCTTCGTCTGCAGTTTGGTCATATCGTGCACGTTCTTTCTTCGCTGCCGCTTCCAACGCTTGATTGATCTCAGGATATTTCAAAGCAAGGATACGTGCGGCTAGCATTGCGGCGTTCTTGGAACCATCCACCGCCACGGTGGCGACCGGAACACCGGGGGGCATCTGTACAGTGGCCAACAATGCATCCAGACCTGACACCACACCACCGGACAGCGGCAAACCGATCACGGGCAAACGGGTGTGGCCCGCGATGACACCTGCCAGATGAGCAGCCATGCCCGCGCAACCGATCAACACTTGCACACCTTCTTTGTGCGCACGGTCGATGTAAGCAATGACCTTATCCGGCGTTCGATGCGCCGAGGCCACCACGATCTCGCTGGCGATGCCCAAGTCGGTCAGGGTGTCGCGCACCTTAACCACGGTAGGCAGGTCATTGGGACTTCCAGTGAGGATACCCACCAACACTTTGCCGTTCGTCTTTTCCATAAGTTCTCCTGAAGGTTTTGAGGATTATTTAGTCAGTGAAATAAACAGTTCGGGCAGCCTCTCGGGCAATTGAGCGACATTGTCCACGATGGTGTATTGCTTGCCAAAGATGTCTGATACGTATTCATCTGCTTTAGGGTCAAGGTTGATGCAATAACTGTAGATGCCCTGTTGATCCAACTCTTTCACTGCTTGGCGTGCATCTTCGATGAGGATGCGACCATCTTTGCTGTCGATATCCGCGGGCTCTCCATCAGTTAGGATGAGCATCAGCTTCTTGTCTGCCTGTTGCTTTTCCAAGTAGTGCGCGGCATGGCGCATCGCCGCACCCATCCGTGTGGAGTAACTCGCTTCCATCGCGGCCAATCGTGATTTCACATTGTCATCCCACTGCTCGGTATAACCCTTGATGTGCAGGTAGCGCACATCGTGGCGAGTGTTGGAATGGAAACCTGCGATGGCGAACGGATCACCTAGCTTTTCCACCGCCCAACCCAAGATAGTGACGGCTTCTTGGCTCAGTTCTAGGATGGTCTGCTGGCTACCCGCCGCTTTTTCATTCAATGATTCCGACAAGTCGAGCAACAACATGACGGCGATGTTGCGCCCGTCGTTACGATGACTCATGTTGATACGCGTATCAGGTTGCGCACCACTCTTGTAGTCGATGAGCGAACGGATGGCGACATCTAGATCCAGTTCGCTACCTTCTTCCTGATAACGGATGCGCACCTTGTCCTGCGGCTTGAGCAGATCGAGTATCTTCTTCAGACGTTTGGCTAGACCGGCATGTTTCTCCAGCAGTTTGTCGATGTCTGACGCCTTACCTTGCGGGTGCAGACCTTCGTACACGCTGACCCAATCGGGACGATAGCTTTGGCTGTTGTAGTCCCACTCGTGATAGTGGCGTGGTGGCAGACCTTTCAACTCTTCGCCTGGCTCCAACTTTCGATTTTGATCTGCCGCCACTTCCCCTTCATCGTCTTCTTCCATGAAGTACCACATATGACGATTGTCATCGCGAAACCCTACTTCAGTATCTTTGAAATGAGTCTTGGGTAAGTTGTCACTTTGCAAACGGGTACGCGCCATGAAGGTCACTGCGATATCAACAACACTCTGCGTGCTCGATTCACCCTGCTGCATCAGCTCATGAAAGCGACGCGCGAACTCGATGGTGTGAACGTTCTTGTATGGGTGGTTCGCATCCAAAATGGCGCGCGACAGCATCGCCAAACGATGGCGCACACCCGATTCTTTCTCATGGTCACAGGCATCTTCAGCTGGAATGGGATGCAGCGCGGTGAAGATTGGACGCAAGCCCGGATACTCGCGCATCGCCAAGAGCTCGACACGGCAGTCTTCCAACGCCTCCACCGCCATGCGTTGTGACGGGCTCAAGTTATCCGCAGATATGGCTTTGGTCCAACGGCGGTGAGCAATGATGTGCGCCAACGCAGCACGATACCGGTCAATACCTAAAACTCCCTGCGCGTCGTCATAGACATCGGGTAGACGAATGCCGAGCTGGTCGTAATAGGGTATCGGTTTGCGTAGCTCATCGAATGCGCTGGAATACGGGATGAGCATGTCTTCGTCCTGCCATAAGCCGCGCATGTACATACTCAACTTGCGGTCGTTATCTACCAGCAAGGTACCGTGACGTTCACGCTGCATCACAGCTTTACTGTCTGCCGATTGCAGACTGAAGTATTCGACCTGGCGTTCGGGGTGGTCGTCATAAAAACGTACACCGTAATCCGCCCAGCTCTTCAACCCTGCCAAGGACAATTGACTCAACAGTACTGGGATCTGCTTGAACATCTCAGGCAGACCTGGGCTAGGGAATGTCTGA
This sequence comes from Sideroxydans sp., assembly GCA_041752675.1. GTDB lineage: Bacteria > Pseudomonadota > Gammaproteobacteria > Burkholderiales > Gallionellaceae > Sideroxyarcus. The sequence continues at coordinate 4,387 of JBGSWB010000027.1, forward strand.
TGGATGCCGTGCACTGAACCCGTGGTGCGTTCCATCAGATCCAACGCGATAGAAAGATAATCACTGATCTGGTCGCGCGTCGGCAACCTACGCGCGGTGACTGGCAGCGATTG
>JBGSWB010000028.1:0-7930 GCA_041752675.1 Sideroxydans sp.
CAGCTCTAGTAAGCGTCGGTACATCGCCGTCGCCCCGCCGATGCGGAACGCCACGAAGTTGCCGTAGGAAGGGATGTATTCCAAACCCAACTTGGTCAATCCATCGGTGATCTGCGTCATGCCGCGACGGTTCAACTCGAAGGTCTTCTTCACGAACGACACGTCGCGCAAAGCTGCGACAGCGGCCGCCTGTGCGATGCTATTCACATTGAATGGCTGACGTACACGATTGATCATGTCCGTCACTTCGCTCTGCGCCAAGGCATAACCGACACGCAACCCTGCCAATCCATAAGCCTTGGAGAAGGTGCGCGAAATGATGAGATTCGGGAACTCCTTCAACCAGCTCACGCTGTCGTAGCGTTTGTCTTCTGGCAGATATTCGTTGTAAGCCTCGTCCAGCACCACCAAGATATCGGCAGGCAATGCACGCATGAAGCTCAGCAACGCATCCGCGCTCAAGAACGTACCCGTCGGGTTGTTCGGATTGGCGATGAACACCATCTTCACTTTGTTCTCTGTGGCCGCCTTCAACATCCCCGAAAGGTCGTGCCCGAAATCCTTGGCCGCAGGCACGGTGATACCCGTTGCTCCGACCGCTTGCGTCGCCAGTGCATATACCGCGAACGCATGTGCCGAGTACACCACCTTGTCGCCGGGCGCTAAGAACGCACGGGCCGACAACTCCAAAAGATCATTGGAGCCATTACCTAGGGTGACGTTGTTATGCGCCACCGCGTAGCGTTTGACCAATGCGTCTTTCAGCTCGAAACCATTGCCATCGGGATACAAGGCGATGGTCTTGATCGCTTCTTGCATCGCGGCGATGGCAGCCGAACTCGCGCCCAATGGATTCTCATTCGAAGCCAATTTGACGATGCCCGTGATGCCCAACTCCCGCTCTAACTCGGAGATAGGCTTACCGGGTTGATACGGGGCGATGGCACGAATATAGGAAGGTGCTAGATCAGCGTAATTCATAAATTAATCCACAACAAAGACAGGGAGACACGCGATGAACACGAACAAGACCGATTCTACTTTTGTTTCGTGTCGTTCGCGGTTCTGAAATTATTCAATAATCATTATTCAAACAGCGACTGGATAAGAACCCAGCACTTTGACGAAAGCGGCGATCTGCTTGAGTTGTGCCAGCGCAGCCGCCACTTTGGCGTCGGACTGATGTCCCTCGATATCGACATAGAACACGTATTCCCACAAACCAGTGCGCGACGGGCGCGACTCCAGTTTGGTCATAGACACGGCATTGCGCGCCAGCGGGACCAACAAATCATGCACCGCACCTGGGCGGTTCGCCGCCGACATCACCAACGAAGTCTTGTCTTTACCCGAAGCGGCGACTTCCTGTTTGCCGATGACAAGGAAGCGCGTGGTGTTGCGTGCGTCATCCTCGATGTTCTGCGCCAACACCTTCAGCTTGAAATTCTCTGCCGCTTGCGCACCTGCGACCGCGGCCGCGAACGATTCTTCAGCCGCCATACGCGCCGCATCAGCGTTGCTGGAGGCTGTGATGCGTTCGGCATGCGGCAGATGCGCGTTCAGCCACTCTTGGCACTGACCGAACGATTGCGGATGTGAATAGACCTTGCGGATCATCGTCAGGTCGTTCTCGTTCGACAATACGCATTGATGTACTTGCAGCAAAACCTCGCCGCATATCTTCAGATTGCTACTCAGCAACAGATCGAGTGTGCGGCCGATAGCGCCTTCGGTGGAATTCTCCACGGGCACCAGACCATAATTCGCCGACTCGTTCTCCACGGCAGAGAACACGCCGTCGATGGTATCCGCGGGCACCCCCTCGGTCGCCTGACCGAAGCGCTGGAACACCGCCGCCTCGCTGAACGTACCGTGGGGCCCAAGATAGGCCACGCGCAATGGCGCTTCCAATGCGCGGCACTGCGACATGACCTCGGTGTACAAGGCACTCACACCTTGACCAGACAATGGCCCCTGATTGGCTTCCCTCATGCGTTGCAAGACCTGCGCTTCACGCTCTGGTCGCAACACTGCGCCATTACCTTTGACGTGACCGATCTGCTGGGCGATGCCTGCGCGCTGATTGAACAGCTTCAGCAACTCGTCGTCGATGCGGTCGATCTGCTCACGATACTTCTTCAGTTCTTCACTCATGCGTCCGCCTCCAGCGGCAATGCACGCACCATCAAAACGCCAGCGATACCAGCGATCTGTGCGATCAGACTATCCGGCAATACAGTATCGGTATCCACCAAGGTGTAAGCCATCTCGCCGCGCGACTTGTTCGTCATGTTATGGATATTGATGCCCGCCGCCGCCAATGCGGTGGATATCTGCCCCAACATATTGGGCACGTTAGCGTTGGCGATGGCCAAGCGAAACTTGGATTCGCGCGGCATGGAGACATTAGGGAAGTTCACCGTGTTGGTGACGTTGCCGTTCTCCAGATACTCACGCAGCTGCTCCACCACCATCACCGCACAGTTTTCCTCCGCCTCTTCGGTGGAGGCACCCAGATGCGGCAAAGCGATGATCTTGTCGTTTGTGATCGTCTTGTTGCTGGGAAAGTCGCACACATAAAAACGCAGGTGTTTAGACGCCAAACCTGCGATCACAGCATCCTCGTTCACGATGGCATCGCGCGAAAAGTTCAACAACACCGCCCCCGCTTTCATCGTCGCCACACGTTTGTCGTCGATGAGGTTGCGTGTCGCATCCAACAAAGGGACGTGCAAAGTGACGAAGTCGCTGTGCTTCAACAGGTCTTCGATGCTGGATGCCTTCTTCACTTGAGAAGACAAACTCCACGCCGCATCCACCGTGATCTCAGGATCGTAGCCGATGACGCGCATACCCAAACCGATCGCGGCATTCGCCACTAGGCGGCCGATAGCACCCAAGCCGACGATGCCCAAGGTGCGCCCCATCAATTCAGAACCTGCGAAGGCTTTTTTGCCATCCTCGACCAGCTTGTGCATGGTCGCGTCATCGCCCTTCAAACCTGCTGTGAAATTCAAAGCAGGCGCGATGTTGCGCGAGGCCAGCAGCATGCCGGTGATGACCAGCTCCTTCACCGCATTCGCATTCGCTCCGGGCGCGTTGAACACCGGCACGCCGCGCGCGCTCATCTTCTTTACGGGGACGTTGTTCGTGCCGGCTCCTGCACGCGCGATCGCCAACACGCTGGAGGGGATGTCCATCTCCAACATGTTGTGTGAACGCACCAAGATGGCATCGGGCTGGGCAATGTCGTTAGCCGTGACATAACGTCCGGCAGGCAGGCGCTTCAGCCCCGTAGCCGATATCTTGTTCAACGTGAGGACTTGGAAGGTCTTAGCCATTCTTTTTGGCGAACTCGCCCATGAAGTCGGCCAACGCCTGCACGCCTTCCAACGGCATCGCGTTGTAGATGGAAGCGCGCATGCCGCCCACGGAACGGTGCCCCTTCAGTTGCAACAGACCTCGTGCATCCGCCTGCTTCAGGAAATCACCATCCAGATTCGCATCCTTCAACGTGAACGGCACGTTCATACGCGAACGGTCTGCTTTGGCTACTGGGCAGTTGTAGAAACCATTGCTGCCGTCGATGGCGGCGTACAGCAGGTTCGCCTTGGCGATGTTGTTCTTTTCCATCGCGGCGATGCCGCCGTTCTTCTTCAGCCATTGGAACACCAGACCAGCCATGTAGATGCCATAGGTCGGTGGCGTGTTGTACATTGATTCATTATCGGCGTGGATCTTGTAATCCATCATGGTCGGCAGACGCGCATCGGCATGGCCCACCAAATCTTCGCGCACGATGACCAGCGTCAAACCAGCAGGGCCGATGTTCTTCTGCGCTCCTGCATAGATGAGGCCGAACTTCGACACATCAATCTGGCGCGACAAGATGTTGGACGACATATCCGCCACCAGCGGCACGTCACCCGTGTTGGGAATCCAGTTGAACTCGACGCCGCCGATGGTCTCGTTCGGTGTGTAGTGCACATAGGCCGCATCCTTGTCCAACTTCCAAGTATCGAAAGCAGGAACGTAGGTGCAGTTCTTGTCTTTGTTGTCGGCGACCACGTTCACGTTGCAGAACTTCTTCGCCTCGCCGATGGCCTTCTTCGACCATTCGCCAGTGTTCACGTAATCGGCAGAAGCCTTACCGCGCAACAGGTTCAGCGGGATCATGGAAAATTGCAGATGCGCACCGCCTTGCAGGAACAACACCTTATAGTTGGAAGGGATGCCCATCAACTCGCGTAGATCGGCCTCGGCTTGGGCGTGGATGCCCATGTATTCCTTGCCGCGATGCGACATCTCCATCACCGACATACCGCTACCGTGCCAATCAAGCAATTCCGCTTGAGCTTGCTGCAATACCGCTTTGGGTAGAACTGCTGGACCTGCGCTGAAGTTGTAGATGGTCATGTCGTACTCTCCTCGATGTTATTCGGAATCTTCTTCTGTCTCGGCGACGCGCCCCAATCCTGCCAATTTATCGCCCTTGCCCAAGTTGATCAGTGTCACGCCCTGAGTCGCTCGGCTCATCTCGCGAATCTCTTTGACGCGTGTGCGGATCAACACACCATTCGTGCCGATCAGCATGATCTCGTCATCTGGTTGCACCAAGGTCGCCGCGACGACCTTGCCGTTACGCTCGGAGGTCTGAATGGCGATCATGCCTTGCGTGCCGCGACCATGACGGGTGTACTCGGCGATAGGCGTACGCTTGCCGAAACCGTTCTCGGTGGCGGTCAACACGCTCTGCTGCTCGTTCTCGGCCACCAGCAATGCGATCACTTTGCCGCCCTTGGATAGATTCATGCCACGCACACCGCGCGTCACACGCCCCATCGAGCGCACGTCACTCTCTTCGAAGCGCACAGCCTTGCCGCCGTCAGAGAACAACATCACGTCATGCTTACCGTCGGTCAGTGCCACACCGATGAGGAAATCGCCCTCATCCAGATTGATGGCGATGATGCCCTTGGTACGTGGGTTCGCAAAATCAGACAACGGAGTCTTCTTCACGGTGCCGTCGGTCGTCGCGAAGAACACGAACTTGTCTTCGGAGAATTCCTTCACCGGCAAGATGGCGTTGATCTGCTCGCCCGCTTCTAGCGGCAACAGATTGACGATCGGTTTGCCACGGCTGATACGTGTACCTTGTGGCACTTCATAAACCTTCAACCAGTACACACGACCACGGTTGGAGAAGCACAAGATGTAATCGTGCGTGTTGGCGATGAACAGGTTATCGACGAAATCGTCTTCCTTGGTCGAAGCCGCTTGCTTGCCGCGTCCGCCACGTTTCTGCGCACGGTATTCGTCCAGCTTCTGCGCCTTCATGTAACCACCGTGAGACAGGGTGACCACCACGTCTTCCGGCGCGATCAGGTCTTCCATACTCATGTCTTGCGTGTGCGTCACGATCTCACTGCGGCGTTTGTCGCCGAACTGCGAACGGATAGTCACCAACTCGTCGCTGATGATCTGCGTCACGCGCGCTGGCTTCGCCAAGATGTCCAACAGGTCGGCGATCTTATCCATCACCTCGCGGTATTCGCCCACGATCTTGTCTTGCTCCAAACCAGTCAGGCGTTGCAGACGCAATTCCAAGATGGCTTGAGTCTGCGCATCCGACAGGAAGTAACCGCGATCCTTGCCTTTACCGACCAGACCGAACTCAGGTGCCAGTCCATCAGGACGCGATGCGTCGCTGACGCGGCTCAACATATCTTCCACCAAGGACGAGCGCCACGAACGTGCCATCAACTCGCGCTTCGCATCCGCCGGTGTCGGAGCAGCTTTGATGAGGGCGATGATCTCGTCCACGTTGGACAATGCGACTGCCAAACCTTCCAAGATGTGACCGCGCTCGCGTGCCTTGCGCAATTCGAAGATGGTACGGCGTGTCACGACTTCGCGACGATGACGCAAGAACGCTTCGATGACTTGTTTCAGGTTGAGCAACTTCGGCTGACCGTCAACGATGGCGACCATGTTGATACCGAAGCTGTCTTGCAACTGGGTCTGCTTGTACAGATGATTGAGCACGACTTCCGGCATCTCGCCGCGACGCAACTCGATGACCGCACGCATACCGGACTTGTCCGACTCATCGCGGATCTCGGTGATACCCTCGATCTTCTTCTCGCGCACCAACTCACCCACCTTGATGAGCAGGTTCGCTTTATTCACTTGGTATGGCAGCTCGTCGATGATGATGGCCTGACGGTCGCCCTTGCCGATGTCTTCGAAGTGTGTTCGACCACGCATGATCACTCGACCACGACCAGTGCGGTAGCCTTCCTTCACACCCGACAGACCATAGATGATGCCGGCAGTCGGGAAGTCGGGGGCAGGCACCAACTCGATCAACTCTTCTATATCCATCTCAGGATTGCGCAACAACGCGAGGCAAGCATCCACAACCTCGGTCATGTTGTGCGGCGGGATGTTGGTCGCCATACCCACGGCGATACCGGACGAACCATTCACCAACAGATTAGGGAAGCGTGCGGGAAACACCAGCGGCTCATGTTCCGAACCGTCATAGTTCGGACCGTAGTCCACTGTTTCTTTATCTAGGTCTTCCAGCAGTTGATGCGCGATCTTCGACATGCGGATCTCGGTGTAACGCATCGCCGCCGCGTTATCGCCGTCCACCGAACCGAAGTTACCCTGGCCATCCACCAGCGTGTAGCGCAACGAGAAATCCTGCGCCATACGAACGATGGTGTCGTACACCGCCGTGTCGCCGTGCGGGTGGTACTTACCGATCACGTCACCGACGATACGCGCCGATTTCTTGTAAGCACGGTTCCAATCGTTGGAGAGTTCATGCATCGCGAACAATACGCGGCGATGGACTGGTTTCAGACCGTCACGCACATCTGGCAAGGCACGACCCACGATCACGCTCATCGCGTAATCGAGGTACGACTTGCGCATCTCTTCTTCAAGGCTGACCGGCAGGGTTTCTTTGGCGAATTGTTGTTCCATGAGCGACCTAATTAATTAGCTGAAGAGGCAAAAAAACAAGCCCGCATTCTAGCACAGCAGCCGACCTCGCCGACTACCCGCTACAAGCCACCTTCCCTAGCCGTAAAACAGACTCAAAGACAGCCCGTTACCTTGCGCTACAATCCGGCGCACAATCCAACGATAGAATCAGCTAGGACACCTCATGAGCGACACCCAAGAGATCACCCAAGCACTCCTCGCATTCCGTGACGAACGCGATTGGGCGCAGTTCCACAACCCCAAAGACCTCGCCCTAGCCTTGAACATCGAGGCCGGCGAATTGCTGGAATCTTTCTTGTGGAAATCCGCCGAACAGGCGAACCAAGACGAGATACGTGAAGAACTGGCCGATGTCTTCGCCTACGCTTTCCTGTTGGCGGATAGCTACGGCTTAGACGTGAAACAGATCGTGCTAGAGAAGATCAAGAAGAACGCGCTGAAATACCCAGTAGAGAAAGCCAAGGGGAGTGCGAAGAAATATACCGGGCTTTGAAACAAGCGCGCGCTATTTAGCTACCAATCTCCACAAAGATGTGACCTCAGCCGCTCTTGCCGTATGCAAGGCATCGCTGGTATCCGCCGCCTTTTGATGGGTAGGCTTCACATCCAACTTACCTAGCACCTTCAATCCCGCAGCATCCACCCAACCAAGCAATTCTTCACGCGTGCGCAATCCCAGATGTTCGGCTAAATCGGAGAGGATCAACCAACCCTCGCCGCCTTCATCCAGATGCTCTACCAGCCCGTTGAGGAAGCCTTTCAGCATGCGGCTCTCTGGGTCGAAGATGGCATATTCGAGTGGGGAACTGGGGCGGGGGGGGACCCACGGCGGGTTGCACACGATGAGTGGTGCACGGCCTGCGGGGAACAGGTCGGCTTGCACCACATCCACCTGTGAGGCATAACCCAATCGACT
>JBGSWB010000029.1:0-6331 GCA_041752675.1 Sideroxydans sp.
GCACCTGTTTAAATTCTGCATGTAGTCTCTTCAGTTGGCAAGCATTTATGGCTCTTCTACCTATTCTTCAGTATCCCGACCCTCGCCTACACAAGGTGGCTAAATCTGTGGTTTCTGTCACTGAACAGACCCGTAAACTGATCAAAGACATGGCGGAGACGATGTATGCGGCTCCTGGTGTGGGCTTGGCTGCGACGCAAGTAGATGTGCATGAGCGGATCGTTGTGATCGACGTTTCGGAAGAACATAACGACCTCAAGGTGTTGATCAACCCAGTGTTGCTGAACACCGAAGGTGAGGAAGAAAGCGAAGAAGGTTGTCTTTCCGTACCCGGCATCTATGAAAAAGTCACCCGAGCGGAACGCGTCACCGTCAAGGCGTTGGATGAGAATGGCAAAGAGTTCAAATTGGAGGCTGATGGTTTGCTGGCTGTGTGCATCCAACACGAGATGGACCACCTGCAAGGCCGAGTGTTCGTCGAACACCTGTCTCATCTTAAACAGACTCGCATCCGCGCCAAGCTGAAGAAGCAACGTCGCGAGACGCTCTAACGGTTCGATCTTGTGAGAATCATCTTTGCAGGCACCCCCCACTTCGCCGCTCATGCCTTGGCGGCATTGTTAGATAAGCACGAAATCGTAGCGGTACTGACGCAGCCGGATCGCCCTTCTGGGCGCGGTATGCAATTGACGGCTAGTCCTGTGAAACAAATGGCACTTCAACGCGGCATCCCTGTGTTGCAGCCGGTGACGCTGAAGACAGAAGAGGCGCAAAAAACTATCGCTGCGCTGAATGTTGACCTGATGGTTGTCGCAGCTTACGGATTGATCCTTCCTCAAGCGGTCCTACAATTACCCAAGCAGGGGTGTTTGAATATTCACGCTTCTCTATTGCCGCGTTGGCGCGGTGCGGCACCGATACAACGTGCCATCTTGGCGGGCGATAAAGAAACAGGTATCACCATCATGCAGATGGATGTGGGGCTAGATACAGGCGACATGCTGTTGAAGAAGGCGTGCGAGATATCGGAAAGTGATACGGCAGAGTCGCTGCACGACAAACTCGCTGTACTGGGCGCCGAAGCTATAGTCGAAACATTGAAACTCGTCGAGCAAACACAGTTGCGCCCCGAAAAACAGAACGACCAACTGGCTACCTATGCAGCAAAGCTCACTAAGGTCGAAGCTTTGCTCGATTGGAATCTTGAGGCTGTGCAGTTGGATCGGGCTGTGCGTGGTTACTACCCCTTCCCCGTGGCGCACACAACGATGGGTGATACACCGATCAAAGTCATACGCGCTCGTATACGCCAGCAAGACGCACAGGCAGAAGCTCCAGGGACTGTACTGTCTATCGACAAAGAGTGTATCTGGGTCTCTTGTGGTGAGGGCGAACTGGGGATCGAAGTCATGCAGAAACCAGGTGGGAAAGCGTTGCCAGTCCAACAATTCATCCAGAGCTTCCCAATCAAATTCGGTGATCGCTTCGGCGTGTATTGACCATGCAACTCATCCAACTCGAAGCAGCAAGGATCATCATCAGCGTCTTTGAGGGGCGCAACCTCAATCAAGTGTTGTCGGAGAGTTTGCGTCAGCATACGGCGTACACCGCGCAAGAACGCGGCGCTTTGCAAGACCTGTGTTACGGCACCTTGCGTCATTACGGCAAACTCGCGTTCATGCGTGATCAGTTGATGGATCATCCCGCACGTGATCCGCTGATCCAATACTTGCTGTTGATCGCGCTGTATCAACTTGAGTTCACCAAGGCTGGACAGTATGTGATCGTAGATCAAGCCGTGAGTGCGGCGAAACGCCTCAACCCAAGATCGGGTGGTTTGATCAACGCGGTGTTACGTAATTTCCTGCGTCAGCGCGAATCGTTGTTGCTTGCAGCGGAGAGTGAAGATGCAAGCAAGTACTCTTATCCACAATGGTGGGTAGATGCTCTGAAAAAACAGTACGGCGAAAAAGCTCAAGGCATCCTCGCTGCGGGGAATCAACATCCTCCCATGACACTACGAGTCAATGTCAGGCATACCAGTACATCTGAATATCTGGCCTTGCTTGAGGCGCATGGCATCGCTGCGAGGATCGTGGCTCCCGAAGCGCTCATCGTTCAAGATCCAGTAGGTGTCGAACGTCTACCGAAGTTCGCAGAGGGTTGGGTGTCGGTGCAGGATGCGGGCGCGCAATACGCAGCTCATCTATTACAAGTCAGCCAAGGGATGCGCGTGTTGGATGCGTGCTCAGCACCCGGCGGTAAAGCAGCGCATCTGTTAGAGATGGCAGATATCGAATTGCTGGCGTTGGATAAAGAAGAGCAACGCCTCACGCGGGTGAGAGAGAATCTACAAAGACTAGGCTTGAAAGCACAGGTGGTCTGCGGCGACGCAGCGACACCGAACGATTGGTGGGATGGCAAGCCCTTCCAGCGGATCTTGGCCGATGTACCCTGCTCGGCTTCAGGGGTGGTACGACGTCATCCAGATATCAAATGGCTACGCCGGCCAGCAGACATTGATTCATTCGCCAGACAGCAAGCACAGATATTGGAAGCATTGTGGGCGCTGTTGGATAACGGTGGTAGATTGCTCTACTGTACGTGCTCTGTCTTTGCGAGAGAGAACCAACAAGTGATCGACCGCTTTTTAGTGAAGCATCCCGAAGCCGCACAAGTGATGACGACCCTGATCGCGGATGTTGCGATTTCAGGACAATTGTTGCCTGACGAACAGCACGATGGATTCTTTTATGCGTTGCTGCACAAACATCATTAAGAAACTCATCAGAGCAGTCTGCCTTCTCTGTTGCATCTGCTTTGCACCCAGCCTGAGCGCTGAAGGTATCGAGGTCAATAAAGTCGAGGCACGTCTCACCGATGAAGGCTATCGCCTGACTGCGGACTTCAAGATCGTATTGCCAGCCAGTGTCGAGGAAGCGCTCAAACGCGGTGTCACTTTGTACTTCGTGAGTGAGTTGGCAGTGCATCGCTCGCGTTGGTATTGGCTGGATACCGACATCGAGAGTTTCGAGCAGACTACCAAGCTGAGCTACAACACGCTCACGCGGCAATATCGTCTTTCCCGAGGCGGACTGTTCCAAAGTTTCTTTGAACTCAAAGATGCTTTGCGTGCGGTCGGCTATCAGACCTCTCCTCCCATTTCCGCTGACTTGTTGGACAACTCCGGTGGTAGCTATCTTTCCCGATGGACTAAAAAGAACAGTCAGATCGGAGCGAGTGCCTCCATGCGCTTAGATCTGACGCAACTTCCCAAGCCACTTCAAGTCAATGCCTTGACAAGTGACCAATGGAGTGTCGAGTCCAAGCTATACCACTGGGACATCAGTCCCGAAGCACCGGGAAGCGAGGGTCAGCGATGAAATATCTCATCCTGTTCTGCGGTATCGCGGGGGCCGTGCTGTTGTTCATGCTGTCCAGTATCAGCGCCGATACCGATCTGCTATCCCGCAACTACTACACCGTGTTGACACTGACGGGGACGTTGGCCGTCGGATTGTTCGTTCTAGTCGCATACCAGTTCTGGCAATTGAGGATGAATCTAAAGCTGAAGGTCTATGGCGCAAAACTCACTTTGCGTTTGGCTGCTTTCTTTGTCTTGATCGCGGTGTTGCCCGGCGTATTGATGTACGCGGTGTCTGTGCAGTTTCTCGGCAAGAGCATCGAGTCATGGTTCGATGTGCGCGTGGAAAAAGCGCTCGAGGGCGGTCTGAATCTCGCGCGCAGTACGTTGCAGAATGGTTTAGAAGAGTTGACCAAAAAAGGACAATTCGTTGCCATGATCGTGGCAGACCAAGACCCGAGTAGGAATAGCGAGACTTTGGCTCGTTTCATCGCGGAAGGCGGCGTGCAAGAAGCTGCCGTATTCGCCAACAATGGCAAGCTCCTAGCGGCGGCAGGAAAGAAGCGAAACGCTAGGATGGATGCACCGACAGCTTCGATGATCAAAGAGGCGTGGTCGCGTGGACGTTACAGCACGGTGGATGCCTTATCGGATGACAGACTGATGTTGCGCGTATTGGTCCCAATCCACTCAGTGCGATGGTTGGATGAAAGGCGAGTTTTGCAATTTGCGCAGCCTGTACCCAAACAATTGGCCGCTGATGCCGAGACGGTGCAGTCGGTATATGGAGATTACCAGCAACTGACGTTGTCTCGGGTCGGACTGAAGCGTCTCTATGGAATCACGTTGACCTTGTCTTTATTGATCGTGGTGCTAAGTGCGGTTTCGGCGGCATTTTTCTTCAGTGCAAAATTGAGCGCTCCGCTGGCGGCGCTGGCCGAAGGAACGCGAGCTGTCGCAAAGGGTGATTTTAGTAGTAGCTATCCAGTTCAAAGCAATGATGAGTTGGGTGGCTTGACGGCATTGTTCAATCAGATGACCTCTCAATTAGCCGCTGCGAAGCACTTGGGCGAGCAACAACAGCGTCAAGTGGAAGACGCGAAGGCGCACTTGGAGAGTGTGTTGGCACACTTGTCTTCTGGTGTGTTGGTATTGGACGAACAACTCAATCTGCGTTCGACCAATGCTAGCGCGAGCCAGATATTGGGTGTCTCTTTGCAGGAGATGAACAGCAAGAATCTGCAGACCTTGTGGAACGACCATGCGCTTCTGCGTCCTTTCTTAGATGCGGTAAGCCAAGGTTTGTCGACAGCGCAAGAGACCGCATGGCAACGGCAGATCGAACGCATCAGCAAGAACGGTGATCAGGTCATATTGATGAGCGGTACCCGACTGACGACGGAATCCGAGAAGGGGCATGTCGTGGTGTTCGATGACATCACCCACTTGTTGCAGGCAGAAAGACAAGCGGCATGGGGCGAGGTCGCACGTCGTTTGGCGCACGAGATCAAGAATCCGCTCACGCCTATCCAACTTTCAGCAGAGCGTCTACAACACAAACTATCTGCCAAGCTGGACGAAAAAGACGCACAACTGTTGGAACGCGCGACACAGACCATCGTCAGCCAAGTCGCGGCGATGAAGAATATGGTGACCGATTTTGCCGATTACGCGCGCGCGCCGGCACCAAAATTAGTCAACTTGGACATCCATCAACTCATCAATGAGGTGATGGGTTTGTATGAGGCGAACAGCAGTCCCATCACACTAAGACTGGAGGCGAGTCGCACATGGGTGGATGGAGATGCGACACGTTTGAGACAGGTCGTGCATAACCTGTTGCAGAACGCACACGATGCGCTGCAACAGACCGTCCAGCGACAGATCGTCCTATCCACGACCAACACCCCAGAAGGCATGCTCAAACTTAGCATCGCCGATAATGGCAGTGGATTTCCAGAGCATCTATTGGCAAGAGCATTCGAGCCCTATATGACGACCAAGCCAAAAGGAACGGGCTTAGGTCTGCCCATCGTAAAAAAGATCGTGGAAGAACACGGCGGTAGGATTTCCATAGATAACCAAGCGCAAGGGGGCACCTGCGTCAGCATCCTGCTCCCCTTGCTTGCCGTAGAGGTCGAGGAGGCAGCATGACAACAAAGAACATATTGGTGGTGGATGACGAGGGCGGGATCCGTGAATTGTTATCTGAGATCCTGTATGACGAAGGATATGGCGTCCACCTTGCAGAGAATGCGGCGCAAGCCCGTGTCATGCTAGCGCAACATTCGCCAGATATCGTTTTGTTGGATATCTGGATGCCAGACACGGACGGCCTGACGTTGCTGAAAGAATGGGTGGCGCAAGACAAGCTCACTATGCCCGTCATCATGATGTCAGGACACGGCACGATCGAGACGGCGCTTGAAGCGACACGCATCGGAGCGGTGGATTTCTTGGAGAAGCCTATCGCGCTGAAAAAGTTGTTAGCCACTGTAGCGCAGGTCTTGCAACAGAGCTCGATTGCACCTCCGAGCCGGCCGACTCCCCAGTCAGATACGATTGCTGATAATGAAAAGATGAAGCTTGAACTGGACCTCGAGATGCCCTTCCGAGAAGCGAGGGAGCGTTTCGACTTCTTGTATCTGAGCCACCATATCAGTCAGTCAGCAGGCAATATCGCGGATGTCGCAGACAAGATCGGTATCGAGCGTACCCACCTGTATCGCAAACTGAAACAACTGGGCATAAAACCCCCAAAAAGGGCGGGTGAGGATAAATTGTAAGGTTCCATACTAAAGCCTAGGGGTATGCTCAGGTTGCCCTAACCCCCGCCGTTGAGGCATAATCGTCGGCCTTAAATGCAATAAACCTGTGCTCAATTCAGTAAGTTTCTTCGGAGGAGATTGGAAATGTCAGCAGCGCGCAACGTAAACCCACCCAAATTTAACGACATCACCGGCGCGA
>JBGSWB010000030.1:0-15464 GCA_041752675.1 Sideroxydans sp.
GCGCGGGTCATTGCGCAGCAACAAAGGTTCGAAGTGGATGCCGATCTGCTTGAGCAGTTCACGGCGGCGTGGGCTTTGCGAAGCGAGGTAGAGGCGTGGCTTGTTGAGAGACATGTGAGCGGTTCGTTATTCGCGGTGATATGGGTGATTGTGCATCAAGCTGTGCGCTCGGTACAACTGTTCGGCCAATATCACACGCACCATACCGTGTGGTAGCGTGAAGGCGGAGAGCGCCATCAGATGCTGCGCCTGATGTTTGATGGTGTCGTGCAAGCCATCCGCCCCGCCGATGACAAAGGCGACATCGCGCCCTTGCTGCATCCAATCCTTCATCTGCTGGGTGAGTTGCTTGGTGGTGGGGGTCGCGCCATGTTCATCGAGCGCGATACAGAACGCACCGGGGGGCAGGGCAGCACGGATGCGTACTGCTTCGGATTCCATGATCTGAGCCGCAGTCTTGCCGCTGTTGCGCGCTTCGGGTTTGATCTCGATGAGGGTGATGGCAGCCTCGCGCGGCATGCGCTTGGCGTATTCGTTGAAGCCCTCGGTGATCCACGACGGCATCTTATTGCCCACCGCGAGGATCAGGAGTTTCATTTTGCCGCTGGGACGCGCGCCTTAGGTTGTACGCCCCACAACTCTTCGAGGTTGTAATAAGCACGTACTGGCGGTTGCATGATGTGGACGAGCACTTCGCCGAAGTCCACCAAGATCCATTCGCCGCTGCCTTCGCCTTCGGTGCTCAATGCTTCTTCGCCCAAGGCTTTGAGTTTCTTCTCGACGTTGTCGGAAAGCGCTTTGGTCTGGCGTGTCGATTGCGCGCTGGCAATGATCATGCACTCGAACAGCGGGCTCTTCTTGCTGGTGTCAATGATCTCGATATCGACGGCTTTGACATCTTCCAAAGCGTCTTTGATCGCGGCGATTTTTTGTTCGGTAGTTAGCATGTCGTGTAAGTCTTCTGAGAATAAATGTAATGGGCGACGCCATCTGGGGTGAGATAGCGGATGTTCTTATGTTCTGCGCAACGGCGGCGGATGTCGGTGGCGGAGATGTCGAGTAAAGGCATATCCAGCGCGACGATGGTGCCACTTGCCGATTCGTGCAAACGACGCGGTGCAGGCGCGAGGCGCGCACGATACTCTTCTTTCAGTGCGTCGTCGGCAGTTTCTATTGCATTGCCTAGGGGCTTTCCGGGGCGTTGCATCACCACGATGTGCGCCAACTCGAACACGCGACGCCATTCGTGCCAAGTGTGGAGATTCAGGAAAGCATCACTACCCAGCAATAGGCACAGCGGTTGTTCGTTGCCGAACTCGGCACGCAGACTGGTCAGCGTGTCCACGGTGTAACACGGGTCGGTGCGATAAACCTCGCGTACATCTACGCTGAACTCATGATGACCATGCAAGGCTGTGCGCACCATGTCCATGCGCGCTTCGGCTGAAGCGACAGGGGGTGTGCGATGCGGCGGTGTGCCGTTGGGGAGGAATCGCACCTGTTGCATGCGGCATTGTTCTAAGGCTTCCTGCGCGAGGCGCAGGTGACCGTTGTGGATAGGGTCGAACGTCCCCCCAAGGATGCCGATCGGTGGAATAACCTGCTGTGCGTTCAAGCTGCTGCGTTGCGTACTCACTCGTTCCTCGCCTACCAACTTCGGTATGTCTCGTCACTCGTTGCGCCGCGCCTTGCATCTTGAGCGCTCGCGACGGTTATTCGATTCATTTTGTTCATAGTGCCAAACGACGCATGTCAGCCAGCACATGCGCGAGGTAGGTGGTAAAGCGCGCAGCAGCAGCGCCGTCGATCACACGATGGTCGTATGACAAGGACAGCGGCAACATCAGACGCGGTACGAACTCGCCATCTTTCCAGACGGGCTTCATGCTGGAACGGGATACGCCCAAGATGGCGACTTCCGGTGCATTGATGATGGGCGTGAATGCCGTACCACCGATGCCACCCAAGCTGGAGATGGAGAAGCACCCACCTTGCATGTCGGCAGCGGTGATCTTCAGGTCGCGCGCCTTGGCACTGACTTCGCCCAATTCCTTCGCCAATTGCACGATGCCTTTTTGATCCACGTCACGGATGACGGGCACCATCAAGCCATTCGGTGTATCGACGGCGACGCCGATGTGGATGTACTTCTTCAGCACCAGATTCTCGCCGCTCGCATCCAGCGAAGCGTTGAAGTCGGGGAAGTGTTTCAGCGTGATGGCACAAGCTTTAAGCATGAAGGCCAGCGGCGTGATCTTCAGGTTCTGCTTCGCATATTCCGCCCCCAGTTCTTTGCGGAAGGCTTCCATCTCGCTGATGTCGGCTTCTTCGAATTGCGTCACGTGCGGGATCATCACCCAGTTGCGATGCAGGTTCGCGCCAGAGATCTTCTTGATGCGTGACAGCGCCTTGGTCTCGATCTCGCCGAACTTGGCGAAATCCACGTCCGGCCATGGCAGCAAGCCAGGGAGCGCTCCGCCACCCGCCGCACCTTGAGGCTGTGCGAGCGATTGTTTAACGAAGTTCTGTACGTCTTCTTTGGTTACACGGCCTTTTTCACCGCTACCGCCCACCTTGGTCAGATTCACACCCAACTCACGCGCAAAGCGGCGAATGGAGGGGCTGGCGTGAGCACTGCCGCCTGTTGGAGCAGCAACGACGGGCACGGCTGCAACTGGAGCAGCCACAGGGGCTGGTGTGGCAACCACTGCAGGTGCGGCAGCGGGTTGTGGTGCGGCAACAGGTGCAGCAGCTTTCGCTACGGCGGCACCGCCTTCGATGAGCGCGATCAAATCGCCTTCCGACACTTTGTCGCCCACTTTGATCTTCATCTCTTTGATCACGCCTGCGAATGGTGCAGGCACATCCATGGTCGCTTTGTCCGTTTCAACGGTGATGAGGGTTTGTTCAGCCTCGACCGTGTCGCCGGCTTTTGCCGTCACTTCGATGACTGTCACACCCTTGAATCCGCCGATGTCTGGTACTTGTACTTTATTGATCTCTGCCACGTCGTTCTCCTTGATTACACCGTGGTGGGGTTAGGTTTGTCGGCGTTGATCTTGTACAGCTTGATCGCACGCGTGACTTCCTTCGCATCCACTTTGCATTCATCAGCCAAGGCTTTCAATGCGGCAACCGCGACGTAGAACCTATCCACCTCGAAGAAGTTGCGCAGTTTCTTGCGTGAGTCGGAACGGCCGAAACCGTCTGTGCCCAGCGTCTTGTATCGCGCTTTAACGAAGGGTCGGATCTGTTCTGAATAGCTGCGGATGTAGTCCGTTGCTGCAATGACGGGGATGCTCGCATCCAGACATTGTTCGGTATAGCTGACGCGCGGCTTGGCTTCAGGGTGCAAGGTATTCCAACGTTCGCAATCCACACCTTCACGGCGCAGTTCGTTGAAGCCGGTGACGCTGAAGATGTCGGAAGCGATGCCGAAATCTTTCTCCAGCAACTCGGCCGCTGCGATGACTTCTCGCAGGATGGTGCCGCTACCCAACAATTGAACTTTGTTCTTTGCTTTAGATTTACTTGCGCTGAACTTGTACATCCCTTTGATGATGCCCTCTTCCGCGCCCTTGGGCATGGCAGGGTGGCTGTAGTTCTCGTTCATCACGGTGAGGTAATAGAACACATCCTCTTGGTTCTTGTACATGCGCTCCATACCGTTTTGCACGATGACAGCCAACTCGTAAGCGAACGTCGGGTCGTAGGAAACGCAGTTGGGGATGGTGGCTGCCATCAAGTGGCTGTGACCATCCTGATGTTGCAAGCCTTCACCGTTCAAAGTGGTGCGTCCGGCAGTGCCGCCGACCATGAAGCCGCGCGCACGCAAATCACCTGCCGCCCACGCCAAGTCGCCGATACGCTGGAAACCGAACATGGAGTAGTAGATGTAGAACGGGATCATTGCCACGCCGTGGTTGGCGTAAGCCGTGGCCGCCGCGATCCAGTCGGCCATGCCGCCCGCTTCGTTGATGCCTTCCTGCAACACTTGTCCGGTTTCGGATTCTTTATAGAACATCAACTGGTCGGCATCTTGCGGGGTGTACAGCTGACCCACCTGCGAGAAGATGCCGAGCTGACGGAACATGCCTTCCATACCAAAGGTGCGCGATTCATCCGGCACGATAGGCACGATCTGCTTGCCGATATTCTTGTCTTTTACCAACACGCCGAGCAAACGCACAAACGCCATGGTGGTGGAGAACTCACGCTCTTCACTGGATTTCAGCAGTGCATCAAATGCCGATAATTCGGGGATCTGTAAGGCAGTGGTCACTGGGTTACGTGCAGGGATCGCACCCATGACCGCGCCACGTTCGCGCAGGTATTTCTCTTCTTGGCTACCTGCTTCGGGTCGCACGAAAGGCAGTTTTGGCAACTGCTCATCGGTGACCGGGATGTTGAAGCGGTCACGGAATTTACGCAGCGCATCCGCATCCACTTTCTTTTGTTGATGCGTGGTGTTCTGGCCTTCGCCCGCATCCCCCATGCCGTAACCCTTCACCGTTTTGGCGAGGATGACGGTTGGTTGTCCTGTGTGCTTGGAAGCTGCCGCATAAGCTGCGAACACTTTGTGCGGATCATGACCGCCACGGTTCAAACGCCAGATCTCGTGGTCGGACATGTCGGCAACCAATTCCAACAATTCTGGATATTTGCCGAAAAAATGTTTGCGCACATACGCGCCATCTTTGGATTTGTAGGTTTGGTAATCGCCATCGACGACTTCTTCCATGCGTTTCAGCAACAGACCCGTCTTATCTTTCGCCAACAGTCGATCCCACTTGCCGCCCCATACCACTTTGATGACGTTCCAGCCTGCGCCACGGAACACACCTTCCAATTCCTGAATGATCTTGCCGTTGCCGCGCACTGGGCCATCCAAACGTTGCAAGTTGCAGTTGATGACGAAGATCAGATTGTCCAAGCCTTCACGACCCGCCATCGAGATCGCGCCCAGAGATTCAGGCTCGTCCGTCTCGCCATCGCCCAAGTATGCCCATACCTTGCGGCCATTGGTTTGCGCCAAGTCGCGGTGTTGCAAATAGCGCATGAAGCGCGCTTGGTAAATCGCCATCAAAGGGCCGAGACCCATAGATACTGTAGGGAACTGCCAGAAATTAGGCATCAACCATGGGTGCGGGTAAGAAGACAAACCCTCGCCATCGACTTCTTGGCGGAATTTATACAGCTGCTCTTCGCTGATGCGGCCTTCCATAAAGGCGCGCGCATACACGCCGGGAGACGAGTGACCTTGGAAGTACACTAAGTCGCCGCCGTGCGTATCCGTCTTGCCGTGGAAGAAGTGGTTGAAGCCCACGTCATACAAGGTGGCAGCAGAAGCGAAGCTGGCGATGTGGCCGCCCAACTCGGAAGATTCTTTATTCGCGTTCAACACGATCGCCATCGCATTCCAGCGCATCAAGGCGCGAATACGATGTTCCATATCGAAATCGCCAGGAGAACGCTCTTCTTTATCTAGCGGGATCGAGTTGATATAGGGTGTGGTGGCGCTGATGGGCAGATCGTCACCTGCCAAGCGCGCATGATTGATAAGTTGGTCGATCAAGAAGTGGGCGCGGTCGCCGCCTTCTTTATCTAGAACGGATTGCAGTGAATCCAACCATTCTTGGGTTTCTTGTGGATCGTAGTCAGGTTGTTGCGATGCCATCTTTACTCTCTCCCTAAATTACAACGTATCGTTTCATTCTCAGTCACCAACCAATCTATCTTGTGGTCGGTGCTCTCTTGTGGAATCTCTTCAACTACTTGCATCGCGAACGCACCAGCGATCAATGTTGGGCGGTGAGGCAGGTGTGCCAACAATCTATCGAAGTAGCCGCCACCGTATCCCAGTCTGCCACCTTCACGGTCAAAAGCGACACCAGGCATCAGGATCAAATCGATCTCACCTAGGGCTTCGAAGCGCTCACAGCGCTCGACGAGGGGTTCGCGTATGCCGTATGTCCCTGCCGCCACATCACGATCAAGGTCTTTGATCTCGAACAATTCCAGGCGCTTGTTGGCTTTGTTCACGCGCGGCAGCAATACTTGCTTGCCGTCGGTCAGCGCCTGCCTTATCCACGCCTCACTGGCCATTTCCGAACCGAAGTTCAGATAACCCAACACCGTTCGTGCTGTCTTATATATGGCCAAGCTGCCAATCTGGTCGACGATGCGCTTACTTGAGTGAGCTCGTAAGGTTGGCGTCAGATTATCGCGGGCGGCGATTATACGTTGTCGAAGCGCTCGCTTCCTAGCTTGGATGTCAGAGGGAGTCTTTGCCATGTTTGCCAATGGTGCGTTTTATGGCGAATTTGTCGGCAATATCCCCCATCTTTTTTTATCAGCCAAGAAAAAGCCGATATGCGGGATTGTCGCTCTCATCCCAATACGGGTAGCCGAGGGTGTCAAGAAAGGTCTTGAGCGCCTTTTTATCCGTCTTTGGTACCTGCATCCCGACCAATACGCGACCGTAATCTGCGCCGTGGTTGCGATAGTGGAACAGTGAGATGTTCCAGTTATGGCTCATGCTATTGAGAAAGTTCATCAATGCGCCAGGGCGTTCTGGGAACTCGAAACGGAACAGGATTTCATCATGAGCCTCCGGGGCGTGGCCACCGACGAGATGGCGCAGATGCAGTTTGGCCATTTCGTTGTCACTTAGATCCATTGTGGGCAATTTGCTGCGCTGCAACTTCTCGATGAGGTCTGAGGCTTCCGATTGGTCTTTCACTTGGATGCCGACGAAGACCTGCGCCGCCTTGGGGTCGGCATAGCGATAGTTGAACTCGGTGATGTTGCGTTTGCCAAGCAAGGCGCAGAACTTGCGGAAACTGCCGGGGGTCTCGGGGATGGTGACAGCCAAGATCGCTTCACGTTTCTCGCCGATCTCGGCGCGCTCGGCCACGAAGCGTAGGCGATCGAAGTTCATGTTCGCACCGCAAGCGATAGGGATGAGCGTCTCGCCTTTGAGTTGTTCGCGCTTGGCGTAGGCTTTTGCGCCTGCGACGGCGAGAGCACCAGCAGGTTCAAGGATGGAGCGGGTGTCTTGGAACACGTCTTTGATGGCAGCACACACTTCGTCGGTGTCCACCAAGATGACTTCGTCCACATATTGCTTGCAGATGCGGAAGGTCTCTTCGCCCACATATTTGACTGCGGTGCCGTCGGAGAATAGGCCGACATCGTTCAGTTGTACGCGTTTCTTAGCTTTCAGTGAGCGATACATCGCATCGGAATCGGTAGTCTGTACGCCGATGATCTTGATGTCGGGGCGCACTTGTTTGACGTAGGCTGCGACACCTGCGATCAATCCGCCGCCGCCGATGGCACAGAAGATGGCGTGGATAGGGGCTTGGTGTTGACGCAGGATCTCCATGCCGATGGTGCCTTGGCCTGCGATGACGTAAGGGTCGTCGAAGGGGTGCACGAAGGTGAGCTGCCTTTCTTTTTCTAAGGCGAGCGCATGGGCATAGGCATCACTGTAGCTGTCGCCATGCAACACGATCTCGACCGAACGCTGACCGAAGTGGCGCACCGCATCGATCTTCACTTGCGGTGTGGTGGTCGGCATCACGATGGTGGCTTTGCAGCCAAGGCGATGCGCCGACATGGCGACGCCTTGTGCATGGTTACCAGCCGAGGCCGCGATGACGCCTTGTTTGAGTTGAGTGGGCGACAGATGCGCCATCTTGTTGTACGCACCGCGCAACTTGAACGAGAAAACGGGCTGCATGTCTTCGCGCTTGAACAGGATGCGATTGCCCGTGCGCGCCGACAAAGTGGGCGCATGTTCGAGTGGCGTTTCGATGGCCACGTCATAGACGCGGGCAGTGAGGATTCTTTTTAGATAATTTTGCATGGTGAACAGCGGGCAAGTGGATTGCCCGCAAGATTAGCAGGAATCTAGGCGCTTATGCGCGCAGTCCGATCATGCTGTAGAAACGCGGCAGGTCGCTCAAGTCCTCTAACACCGCTGCGGCCCCAGTGAAATCTTGCTTCACGGTGTATGGATTGGTGGTGATGTAGGTCTTGATGTCAGCGGCTAAGGAGGAGCGCAAGCCGTTGTAAGAGTCCTCCAGTGCGATGCAATCTTGCGGTGCAAGCTTGAGTTCATTCAATACCCAGTTGTAGATGTCCGGCGCAGGCTTCTTGTGCGGAACGATATCGCCACAACCGTTGGCGGCGAAGTAGCTCGACCAGTCTTTGCCCAAGCCAACTTCTAAAAGCGCCGTCACATTTTCTGCCGTGGTCGTGGTGGCGATGGCGAGCGTGATGCCTGCTTTGCGTGCATCGTTGATGAGTTGTTTGATGCCGGGACGTAACGGGATCGCGCCTTCACGCAACATCGCTGTGTAGTGACCTGTCTTGACGGCGTGCAGATGTTTCACGAAATCGTCGAAGTTATCTGGCTTGGTGTAGCCCTTCAGAAAATACGAAACGAAATACTTGATGCGCTCTTTACCACCTGTCACTTTGAGTAGCTTGTCGTACAGCGCGACATCCCAGTTCCAATCCAAACCGTTCTCGGCGAACGCCTTGTTGAAGGATTTGCGGTGACCGTCTTCGGTGTCTGCCAAAGTGCCGTCTACGTCGAATATGATTGCTTTGAGTGTCATGTTTTTTCCTGTTATTGATTAACGCATTCCTGGGAATTTGCCAGCCATGCCGCGCATCATCTTGGCCATACCGCCCTTGCTGCTGAACATCTTCATCATCTTCTGCGATTGTTCGAATTGATTCAGCAATTGATTGACGTGCATCACCTGTACGCCAGAGCCTGCAGCGATGCGGCGTTTGCGCGAAGCTTTGATCTGCTCGGGGTGGCTACGCTCGTAGGGAGTCATCGAGTTGATGATGCCTTCGGTGCGGTTGATCTGACGCTCGTCCACTTTTGCGCCTGCTGCCGCATTGGCGAGCTGGGCAGGTAGTTTGTCCATCAGTGCTGACATGCCGCCCATCTTCTTCATCTGCACGATCTGCATCTTGAAGTCGTTGAGATCGAAGCCTTTGCCGCTTTGCATCTTCTTGGCGAGTTTCTCCGCCTCGCCCATATCGACGTTGCGTTGCGCTTCTTCTAGCAGCGAGAGGACGTCTCCCATGCCGAGGATGCGTTGCGCCATACGGTCGGGGTGGAAGGCTTCAAGGCCATTTGGTTTTTCGCTGACGCCAACGAACTTGATTGGTTTGCCAGTGATATGACGAACTGACAATGCCGCACCACCGCGCGCATCGCCGTCCATCTTGGTAAGGATCACGCCAGTGAGGGGCAGCGCATCGCCGAATGCTTTGGCGGTGTTCACCGCATCTTGACCGGTCATCGCATCGACCACGAACAAGGTCTCGATGGGATTCATTGCCGCGTGTAGCGCTTTGATCTCCGCCATCATCGCTTCATCGACTGCCAGACGTCCGGCGGTGTCGACGATCAGCACGTCGTGGTGATGTTTGCGTGCGAAGTCGAGTGCGGCGAGTGCGATGTCCAGCGGCTTTTGACTGACATCGGAGGGGAAGAAGTCGGTGCCGAGTTGCTGTGCCAATGTGCGCAACTGTTCGATAGCGGCCGGACGATAGACGTCGCAGCTCACCAGCAATACCTTCTTCTTATTTTGTTCGCGTAGCAGTTTGGCCAGCTTGCCGCTGCTGGTGGTCTTACCCGCGCCTTGCAAACCCGCCATCAAGATGACTGCAGGAGGAACGGCGGCAAGATTGAGCGCGTCGTTGTGCTCACCCATCAGTTTGGTCAGCTCGCGGTTCACGACGCCGATGAGGGCTTGTCCCGGAGTCAGGCTGCCGATGACTTCTTGTCCTAACGCGGCTTCTTTGACTTTGGCGATCAGCTCTTTGACGACGGGCAAGGCGACGTCCGCTTCAAGCAGGGCGAGGCGCACTTCGCGCAAAGCATCTTGGATGTTGCTCTCAGAGAGTCGCGCTTGGCCGCGCAGATTCTTGACGATGCCACTGAAACGTTGCGTTAGATTATCCAGCATTGAGTACCTCTATAAATTCATTTTCCGGGCGAACCGCTGCGTCACGTGCTCGCTCGTTCCTTGCCTATCTTTATGATATGTCTCGTCGCTCACTGCGCGGTTCCTTGCGCTTCATCCCGCAAAAGTGAATTTCTAGAGGCACTCAAAGATGGGCATATGACTTGGTGTAGAATCCGCACAGTCTAAAACATCTGCACTCTCCATGTCGAACCAAGCCTTACATCTGCTTACCTTTGTCCTTTATACCGTTCTGGCTATTCTGTTCTGGCGTGCGCAGGCAGCGGGAAATGCCGAGCAGCAGAATCGCGGTATGTTGGGTCATGCCGTCGCCGTACCCTTGGCGCTACATGGCTGGTTGTTGTACGACACTCTGTTCATATGGGGTGCGCTGAATCTTGGCTTGGTCTACGCCCTTTCGCTCATCCTGTGGCTGACTGTTTTGGTGTACTGGTTAGCGCGCTACTTCTATCCATTGTGCAGTTTGCAAACTTTGGTGTTGCCGCTGGCAGCTTTAAGTACCGCTCTGCCCGCCATATTTCCTGAGGCGCACATCCTTGCGCAACCCGCATCTGCGCTGTTCGATACCCATGTCTTGGTGGCGATGCTGGCTTACAGTCTGTTTACCATCGCAGCTTTGCATGCAGGGTTGATGTCTTTGGTCGAAAAACAACTACACCATGCCAAGCTACCCAAGGTTTTGCAGAATCTGCCGCCTTTACTGACGATGGAAAGCTTGCTGTTCCGCGTCATCGGGGTCGGATTCGTGCTGCTGACCATCACCGTCGTATCGGGGATCCTGTTTTCCGAGAACATCTTCGGTCTCGCCTGGCAATTCAACCATAAGGTCTTGTTTGGAATGATCTCTTGGGTCGTGTTTGGTGTTCTTCTCTTGGGACATCATTATTATGGTTGGCGCGGCCATACGGCGGTGCGCTGGACCTTGAGCGGCTTTGGTTTCCTTGTGCTGGCCTATCTGGGCAGCCGTTTCGTCCTAGAAGTCCTTCTTCATCGCTGATTCTTCAATCTAAACAATCCTTGCCAGAGATCGGCAAGGTGTCGTAGAATTCGCGCCCTTTGGCGTTGGCCAAACAAATTTTTCATTGGGAAATCATTATGGTAGTCATTCGTCTTTCTCGCGGCGGCTCAAAGAATCGCCCGTATTACAACGTAGTCGTTGCTGATTCTCGCAATCGTCGTGACGGTCGTTTCATCGAGCGCGTCGGCTTCTACAATCCTTTGGCAGCTGAAGGTTCTGAAGGTCTGCGTATCGCTTTGGATCGCGTGACTCATTGGCAAGACAAGGGCGCGCAATTGAGCGAGACCGTTGGCCGCTTGGTTAAAAAAGCCGGTGCAGCAGCTAAGGCCTAACGAGGCAAGCCCCATGGTCGTCATGGGGAAGGTGGTCGCAGCGCAAGGTATCCAAGGTTGGGTGAAGGTATTGCCCTTCACCGAGTATGTGGACAGTCTGCTTGATTACGACACTTGGTATATCGGTGACGAACAATCATGGCGTCCGATCAAAGTGTTGGAATCCAATGTCCACGGTAAATTGGTCGTGGCGAAGCTGGAAGGCATCCCAGACCGTACTGCAGCTGAAACATATAAAGGTCAGTTGATCGCAGTCGCACGCGACAGCTTGCCAGCGCAAGTCGAAGGCGAATACTACTGGTCTGACTTGATCGGTATGTCGGTGCTGAACCTTGAAGGTCATGCGTTCGGTATCGTGGACTCGTTGCTAGAGACAGGTGCCAACGACGTGCTGGTGGTCAAGGGTGAAGGCGGAGAGACATTGATGCCGTTCATCGCTAGCGTGATCCAGCAAGTTGATCTGAACAACAAGACCATCCGGGTGGATTGGCAGGCGGACTACCTTAAATGAGGTTCGATGTAATCACCTTGTTTCCCGAGATGTTCGACGCCATCACCAAGTTCGGTGTGACGCGCAAGGCAGTTGAGTTAGGCAAGTTCGAGTTGCAAGCGTGGAATCCAAGAGACTTCACGACTGACAACTACCGCACCATCGATGATCGCCCTTACGGCGGCGGCCCTGGGATGGTGATGTTGGCAGAACCGTTGGAAAAGGCCATCAGCGCAGCGAAAGCAGCGCAGGCGGCAAGCGGAGTGAAGAAGAGTCGAGTGATCCATCTCTCTCCGCAAGGCAGGCAACTCACTCACGAGATCGTGATGGAGTTGCTGGCGCGAGACGAAGGATTGATCTTGTTGGCGAGTCGTTACGAGGGTGTGGATGAACGCCTCCTACGCCAACAAGTGGATGAAGAGCTTTCCATCGGAGACTATGTCTTGTCCGGTGGTGAGTTGGCAGCGATGGTGGTGATGGACGCTTTGATACGTCAGATACCCGGAGTGTTGGGTGATGATGCATCGGCACAGCAGGATTCTTTCGTACAAGGTCTGCTGGATTGTCCGCACTACACGCGTCCAGAGATTTATAACGGTGAGGCGGTTCCGGATGTATTGCTGTCTGGACACCACGCCGAGATAGAGAAGTGGCGATTGAAGCAGTCGTTAGGCAGGACTGCTGAACGTCGTCCAGAATTGCTGGCAGCACGCCAGTTAACTAAACAGGAAGCTCGGCTACTGGCTCAGTACCAGCAGGAACAAGCTCCCGCAAAAGAAGAGGGAACAAAATGAATCTGATCGGAATTCTTGAAAAAGAAGAAATCGCACGTCTGAATAAGACTATCCCAGGCTTCGGCCCCGGCGACACAGTCATCGTCAACGTGAACGTTGTCGAAGGCGACAAAAAACGTACACAGGCTTTCGAAGGCGTGGTCATCGCAAAGCGCAACAAAGGGCTGAACTCCAGCTTCATCGTGCGTAAAGTATCCTCCGGCGAAGGCGTCGAGCGTACTTTCCAAACTTACTCACCGAGCGTTGCCAGCATCGAAGTAAAGCGTCGCGGCGATGTACGTCGTGCCAAGCTGTACTACCTGCGCGATCGTTCTGGTAAGTCGGCACGTATCAAGGAAAAATTGCCAGCACGCAAAGTCAAAGCTTAAGCTAGCGACTGCTAGCAAGAAAGAAAACGGGAGCTTCGGCTCCCGTTTTTTCTCCCTGATGTCCTGCTAGCTTGAATATTCCTTCCCGTCCATGTGAATGCTCTTCAATATTGGAAGTGTGCCACCAGCACTTCGAGCATGTACCGCATAAGCAAACAAGGTGGGAATCCATCCAAATGCTAACCAAAATGGCGCACTCCAACTAATACGCAGGGTGGCAAGAACTAGGAGCACGATGAGGTAAGCAGCTAGGTATTTTATAAAAAGAATAAACTTATCAAAGCCGCCCATTTGAGCAACAACTAGTTTTATTTGCTTTCCTTCGGGTAGCGCAACACGTAAGTAGGTATCAAGTTCGTCTGCGCACTCTAGGCGTCTGATGGTGACTCCTCCTATTTCAACTACGCTGTAGGTTGTACATCCGTTTACCCATGTTGAATTTCCAAGGAGCGTTAATGGCCCCTCGTATGTTCTAGTTCCCATTAATAGCTCCGTTCGTTGCGTGTTATTTGTGTGTGTGTGGTTTATTTTGGCGAAGGACCATTTGTCAGGTACTTCACGTCGTCTAAACTTTTCCCATTTTTGAATAGGTCAATGGCTTGCTGAATTTCTGCGCCATCAGTGAGTTCATTAAGATGCTTGGCTATTTCCATAGCGTCAGATTTATTACAAGGGCCAGCGACTACATTGCCATTTCCATCTGTGACGTAGTAGTCGTTACTTCCTTCTGGATCATTCCTGACGCCAAATTTCCCCATCTCTTACCCCTTTAAGTTGGAAAACGGCAAGGACTGTAGTCGAAGGGAGGGGGGGTATGTCAAGCTCAGGAGTGTGGAGTGATTTGGATAGGATTGGCTTTAGCCGCCCCGATAAATGCCGGTAGCGCAGCAGATTTCTACATTTCAGATATGATGCGCGCATGAAATACCAAGCCATCATGTCCGCCCCCTTCGGTAAGCTCGGCATCCGTTGTTCAGACACGGATCTGCTGGGCATCGAACTCCTGCCGCAGAGCACTAAAATCCAAGCCGCATCTAGCGCAATGGCGAAAACGATCTGTGCTGAGCTGGAAGCCTACCTGGCTGACCCGCAGCACGAGATCGACCTGCCATTCGAACTCGATGGCACGCACCACCAGTGCAATGTATGGCAAGCGATGCTGGATATCCCCAGCGGGCAGACGCAAAGCTATGGCGAACTGGCTGCGAAGATCAGTTCCAGCGCACAGGCCGTCGGTCAGGCATGTGGTAGCAATCCTATTCCGCTCGTCATCCCTTGCCATCGCGTGGTGGGCAAGTCGGGACTGGGGGGCTTCATGCATCGCGCGGATGAAGATGCATTGAACATCAAACGGTGGCTGCTAGCCCATGAGCGACGCTGAACTGCTGGAAGAGTTCAGTGATGCGCTGTGGCTGGAAGACGGGTTATCGCGCAACACGCTGGAAAGCTATCGCCGCGATCTGAACAAATTTGCGCTATGGATGGCAGAGCAACGCGGATGCGGACTGCTGGCGACGACCCATGCCGATATTCAGGGCTTTCTAGCCTTTCTGGTAAGCAAACAAAAAGCCAGAGCGACCTCGACTTCGCGTGCCATCTCCAGCCTGAAACGATTGTTCCGTTATCTGTTGCGCCAGAACCGGATAACGGTAGATCCCACCTTGCAGATCGCCACGCCCAAGCTGCCACGCAGCCTGCCCAAGAGTCTGACCGAAGAAGATGTCGAATTGCTGTTGAACGCGCCGGATGTGGAAACGCCCTTGGGCATGCGCGACCGCACCATGCTGGAAGTGTTGTATGCCACGGGACTGCGCGTATCCGAACTGGTTAACCTGAGCGTCGCGCAAGTCAGCCTAGATATGGGGGTGACGCGGGTGATGGGCAAAGGCAGCAAAGAGCGACTCGTCCCCCTTGGCGAAGAATCATTGGACTGGGTCAGACGCTATCTGGTCGAGGCACGCCCCACGCTACTGGCGGGCCGGATGAGTGACGCTCTGTTCGTGACCCAGCGCAGCGACGCGATGACGCGGCAGATGTTCTGGTACCTCATCAAGAAACACGCCAAACACGGCGGTTTGCACAAAGCTTTGTCGCCACACACATTGCGCCACGCTTTCGCTACCCATTTGCTCAATCATGGCGCAGACTTGCGCGTGGTGCAGATGCTGCTCGGTCATTCGGACATCTCGACTACGCAGATCTACACCCATGTGGCGCGCGAGCGTCTGAAACAGTTGCATTCACAGCATCACCCACGCGGTTAAGCAAATGAGCCAAGAATCGATTCAGACTGACGATGGTCGTACGCGTGCTTATCCGGTTGTCACAGACATCCACTAGCGGTAGTATGTTGAGTATCTGCCCCCAAGTGGAATAATCATGGTTATCGACGTACTTGAGCGAGACGATCTGTCGTTCCCGCGCTCGCTGCCGGAGTTTCAACGAC
>JBGSWB010000031.1:0-6146 GCA_041752675.1 Sideroxydans sp.
AGGTTGTGCGACCTGATTGCCGAGCAAACCACCGACAGCGCCACCGATGACAACACCTGCGCCAGATTCTTTGCCCGCAACTTCAACTACATTAACAGCGACGACTGTGCCGCAGTTGTCGCAAACGACTATGACTGGAGCGGGTGCAGTTGCTTTTGGGGTAACTGGTTTTGGCTTTGCAACTGGCTTTGGTGCTGGCTTTGGTACTGGTGCTACAACAGGAGCTGGAGCAGCAGCTACTGGAGCGGATGCAGCAGGAGCGATCTCAACGACAGGCGCTGGTGCGGCTGCGGTCTCTTTGGCTTTTTCTTCGAAACAGCCGCTCAATGTGAACAAGCTGGTCAATGCGAATGTTGCGAATACGATATTACGTGTGGATGATTTCAAGATGATTTCCCTCAATGAATTGGTGTGGTGACGATGCTATTCAACAGGCCCATCTTTAGACTAAAGCAATCAATACAATGCAGTCTGACCGAAAAAACCCGGCGCGCATCATACCATTGCCTTGAGTGATTTACGTGAGGATAGGAGCGAGCAAGGCAAGTTCGGCTTCGTTGAGATAGCGCCACTCGCCAACAGGTAGTTCCATATCAGCAAGCTTGAGTTGACCGATCTGCGTACGGCACAGAGCGGTGCAATGATTGCCAGCAGCAGCGAGCATGCGCTTCACTTGGTGATATTTCCCCTGTTCCAGAACGATCTCCAAACGATGTGTGTCGAGTTTGTCGCAGACGATGGCGCACAGTGGAGCGGGTTCATCATGTAACTTCACGCCCTTCAGAAGGTGTGAAACGAGTTCGGGTGTCACTGGATCTTGGGTGGCCGCGACATACACTTTAGGGACGTGACGCTTAGGTGATGATTGAGCGTGAATGAAGCTTCCGTCATCCGACATCAACAACAAGCCAGTGGTGTCATGATCGAGCCGCCCAACAGGTTGCACATCACGCAAGGCGAATGGTTCGGGTAGCAATGAAAGTACACCAGGATGGTGGCTGGGTTTGCGTGAGCATTCGTAATCGGCTGGTTTGTTCAGGGCGATGTAAAGGTGTTCGCGGAATAGCCAGTCTTCGCCAAAGACGGTGAAGGTCAATCCAGTTGTTTCGAGATAGAGTTTGGTGTCGGTGACGACCTCGCCATTGATGCTGACTTCGCCTTCTTCGACGAGTTTCGTACACCATTTACGGGTGCCAAAGCCTTGTGATTGAAGGATACGTTCTAGTGTGTGTTTGCTCATGCCCGAACTGTAGCAGATGAGAGCGAGGCGGAAAAATGTGCGTTCAAAAAATCGTGGTTGACACTTCAGCATTCACGCCTCGATAATCGGTCACATGAACTTCATGCATCCCATTCTCCATGTCCTAGCTGTTCCATGCGCCTTTCTGCGCAAGGCGGTGCATAGCACGCAAGGTGGTCTGGGGAGCTAGCATCAGTTTTATCGTATCTTCCAAGGGCCACAGACGAACTCCGTGGCCCTTTTTGTTTTGGGCTGTCCCATTGCAAGGCTCGTGGGATGGTTGGTTGTCAGTCGAGCCAAGGAGAGCATCATGTCGCTTCCGGCAGCATTCGTTTCGGTCATTCTGATCTGGTCCACCACGCCGCTCGCTATCAAGTGGAGCGCCCTCGGTGTCGGTTTCAGTTTCGCGGTGTTCTCACGTATGACGATCGGTGTGTTGCTGTGTGTCGCTCTGCTGGCGCTGTTCAAGATGCGTTTCCCTCTACACCGCAAGTCGATCCAAGCCTATCTGGCTGGCGGATTGAGTATGTTCGTTGCGATGATGCTGACCTATTGGGCCGCGCAATTCGTGACATCAGGCATGATAGCGGTCTTGTTTGGGCTTTCACCTTTGGTCACGAGTATCGCGGCGACGGTGTGGTTGAAAGAAGAATCACTTACGCCAAATAAACTCGCGGGCATGGTGTTAGGCCTCATTGGCCTATGGCTGGTTTTTCATGGTGGACTCGACTTGGGCGAAAGCTCTGCGCTGGGTGTCATCGCTGTGCTATTGGCGATGGCATCGCAATCTTTGGGATTGGTGTGGATCAAGCGCATCGGCGATGACAGCTCGGCATTGGCGATGACATTGGGGACGTTGGCAGTCGCATTGCCGTTGTTCTGCGGCGCATGGTTGCTGGCAGACGGTCATTGGCCGAGCGATATACCCGCGCGTGCGGTAGCGGCCACGGTGTATCTCGGTACGTTCGGCTCAGTGCTTGGATTCGCTTTATATTTCTATCTCATCAAGAATATGGAGGCTGGGCGTGTCGCACTTATCACCTTGGTCACGCCTGTGATGGCTTTGCTGTTAGGTCATGGCTTGAACGATGAATCGGTGTTGCCACAAGTGTGGCTAGGCACTGCCAGCATCTTGTTGGGGTTGGGCTTGCACCATTGGGGTGAGCGTTGGATGCGCATTTTGAGTAGTATCCGCAGTTAATAGGAGGAGGCGGAACATGTAACTGCAATTGAAGGATCGACAAGGCCTGAAAGTGCGCGCGCTGTTGTTGGGTGATCGTTTGGATCTGAAGCTGTTCAAGATCGAAGACTGTCTGGCGACTACGCCACTCACTTTGCAGGTCGATGCGAGCGGCGGCATCGCGGTGTTGTTCCGTTATGGTGTGGTGGTGTTGTTCGGCGTGCATACGATGGACGAGGTACGCTTCATCGAATCACTCAAGCACTTGCTGACGAATGCGTATGTGGCGCCCGAGACAGAAGAACTTGAGCTACACAGCGGAAACAGCATCATCGGTGTGCAAAGTGGTGTGGTGACGCTGGATGAAATATCGCTTGAAAAATTGCAACTCATCGTGGATGCCTTGAGCAAGAACCTTGTGCTGACCTTGTATGAGAAGAAGGTGGCAGGCGAATTCGACAAGATCGAGCCGTTGGCGCAGGAGTTGGCGACACATGGCAAAGTCAGTGCAGACACCAAGAAGCTCCTACAGAAGATCGGATCGATGTTGTTGATCGAGCACCGCATGGTAGGACGCGCCGAGATCGGTGATCGACCTGAGACACTTTGGGACTTCCCGCAGTTGGAAGGACTTTATGCTGCGCTGGAGGATGAGTTCGAACTGAAGGAACGTCAGTCTGCGTTGGATAGGAAGTTGGGCTTGATATCAGATACCGCGCAGACCTTGGCCGATGTGTGGGACAACAAACAACTGCACAAGCTGGAGTGGTATGTGATCGGACTGATCCTGTTCGAGATCGTGATCAGCCTGATCGAGCGCGGCGAGAAGTTCTTTAACTGGCTTGCTCAGATTTTCTGATCAGAACTTATATGTGAACCGCTTGCAGGCGTTCTACTAGCGAGTGAAAAAGTGATTCCATTCAGCACTTCAGTCTTGACTTGATATTTCTCAGAGACAAAATGGAAGTTCAACCAATTGTGTGTGGCGAGTTGATAGCCAATCTCTGCAACTGGTCTTTCTAGTCTTATCGAAAGTGATTTTTTAATTATTTTTGATAGAGGAAGACAGCTATGCACCTTTGATGGTGCGTACACCTTACACGGAACCGAAACTTCTCATTTCTCCGTGTAGGAGGCTAGCACTTCAATGGGGAATTGGTCCCAAGTTTTCATTTGAAACGATGAAGAGGTGGTGTGTAAGTAGAGTTGAAATGTTTGTGCAGACTTTTGGCTAATATCGACTGACCATTCTCTAAGAAGTGTAGGAATTCTACTTCGGTCAAAAAACCATCTTTATTTGCGATTGTCTCTACGGCATGCCCGATGGCGTTGATGATGATGGGAGTCTCTCCGCAAGTGAGGGGGGGGATGGTGAGTCGCAACGAGAGCTTCTTCTTATGGCATATCGAGTGGTCACTCAATATTCTCACTCTGCGGGAAGAAAGGCTTTTTGCGATACCAGGATGCACTTTTTCATGAGGGTAACGCCTCTTGCAATCACAGAGAAAATGTAGATTCCAATTTGTCGGATAGCTAGCGCTTGAATTTTCTGAATCGCTTGGTGTATCCATGATTTTCTTTGTCCGAAGAATTGGATGGGCAAAGTATCCCTTTGAATGATTGAGAGTTCAATATGTAGAATGGCCTATATATATCGGGAAAAAGATATAGATATAGGTCTATATACATGGCAGATCAGACCTATATCTCACAGAAGTAAAAATCAGAATGGCTATAATCCTGCACGTAGCAGAATCGTTCGCTATACCTTATGAATCAATTATGTTCTTTGCTAAATCGGCGTTTGCGACACTTGATGAAGATAAGCCGTAGGTAAGAACGGTAAGCCTTTGGTGGTCGCTACCAAAACAGCATTCGTGAAGAAGTTGAGAAAGAAGCAGCTAACAAGCAAGCTCTTGGCATTCGCGTAATGATTGTTACGGCGGGTATATCCCGCTGGAAACATTTTAGAAAAATAATATGCTCGACTGGAAAGACGGCCAACCTTATTCGCATCGCTTCGATGACGTGTACTTTTCGACTGACTCTGGTATAGATGAGGCGCGTCATGTCTTTTTGCTGGGAAACCATCTGGCAGAACGTTTCGCTGCACTGTCAGCGAACGATAGTTTTTGTATCGGTGAGACTAGGTTCGGTACGGGATTGAGTTTTCTTTGTGCGTGGCAGTTGTTCGAGCAAACAGCCCCTGCGGGTGCAAGTCTTGATTTCTCCAGTGTCGAGAGATTTCCTTTGAGTGATGACGAGCTTCGCACTGCATTGGCGTTGTGGCCTGAGTTGGCTTCACAATCGGAAGCTCTGAGCGCGCGTTGGCATAGGCGTGTTCCTGGCTGGAACCGTTGGAGTTTTGCTGACGGGCGAGTGCGGCTGACATTGGCATGTGCGGATGCTGACGAGGCGTTGCCACAGTTGCCAGCGCATTGCGTAGATGCGTGGTTCCTCAACGGTTTTTCTCCCGCCAAGAATCCTGAGATGTGGAGCGAGAACGTGCTGACCAACATCGCTCGCGCCTCCCGTGAGGGAGCCACTTTGGCGACATATACCAGTGCAGGTTGGATAAGACGCGGATTGCAGCAAGTGGGTGTCGAAGTAGAGAAGGCACAGGGCTTTGGACACAAGCGTGAGATGACATGCGGACGAATCTCTATACCTTCCCAGTTGAAGTTCGCAGGTGAATTTCCACGTACCGCCATCGTCATCGGTGGAGGTATTGCCGGATGTGCCACCGCCCATGCACTCGCCCAACGTGGCATCAGCGTCACGCTCATTGAGCGTGCTCCCCAGTTGGCAAGCGCAGCATCTGGTAATCCGCGCGGCATCCTGCATGCCCGCTTCGGTGCAGGGGGGGATCATTTACATCGTCTCGTGCTTGCTTCGTATGGCCATGCGCTTGGATTGATGGATGAGGTGCTGCTCATTGATTGTGAATCGCGTGTCGAATGTGGTTTGCTGCAACTAGCCTGCAAAGAAGTTGAGACAAAGCGTATCTCGCGCTTGGCCGAGCGTGAATGGCCTGATCATCTGATGCAGTTCGTGAATGCAGAACGAGCCTCGCAGTTGGCTGGGGTGGAAATGAAGTTCGGCGGGCTATGGTTCCCTGCAGGTGGCTGGGTGGTACCCCCAAAGTTGTGCGCAGTGTTAGTGCATCATGAGCGTATAGAGCTTCGCCTTGGGATTGAGGTCGATGGATTGAGAAAGGTTGCGTCTTGTTGGAGTGTGAATGGGCGTGATGCTCTAGGTGTCGAGTGGAGTGCCGAAGCAGATGTGGTTGTGGTGAGCTGTGCACATTCTGCCAAGAAGCTCGCGCAATTCGAGCATTTCCCCCTCATCCCTGTGCGCGGTCAGATCACCTTGGTGCCGGAGTCTGAGATGAGCCAAGCCTTGCAGTCAGTAGTGTGTGGTGACGGTTATTGCGCACCCGCTGTAGAGGGAGTGCATGTGATGGGAGCGACACATGCTTTCGATGATGAATCGACAGAGATACGAAACGTTGACCATGCGGATAACCTGACGAGCCTTGATGAATATGCACCAGCATTGCGTCAAGCATTGGGTGAGGTGAACTTAGATGAGCTGCAAGGCAGAGCCTCTGTGCGTTGTTCCGCTCCAGGTTCGACTCCACTCGTGGGCGAGGTGGAGCAGGGGCTTTATTGCAGCTTGGCTCATGGCACGCGTGGCTTGCTGACTGCAGGTGTTTCCGCAGAAGTA
>JBGSWB010000032.1:0-3174 GCA_041752675.1 Sideroxydans sp.
GCGGGTGCAGGCAACTTCGATTTCGGCGACATCTTCGGCGACATCTTCGGCGGTGGACGCGGCGGGCGTAGTCAAGCCCAACGCGGTTCTGATCTGCGCTACAACATGGAGATCACGCTGGAAGAAGCCGCACGTGGTGCGGAAAAACAAATTCGTATTCCTGTGATGGAAGAATGTGGCACGTGTAGCGGCTCTGGCGCAAAACCCGGCACCTCCGCAACCACTTGCCAAACCTGTGCCGGTCACGGCCAAGTGCGTATGGAGCAAGGCTTCTTCTCGGTACAGCAGACCTGCCCACGCTGCCACGGTAGCGGCAAGCACATCCCATCACCCTGCAAGGACTGTCACGGCTCCGGTCGCATCAAGAAACAAAAGACGCTGGAGATCAAGATCCCAGCAGGTATCGACAGCGGCATGCGTCTGCGCCACAGTGGTCATGGTGAAGCCGGCAGTCACGGCGCACCGCACGGCGATCTGTATGTCGAGATACATATCAAACAGCACAGCGTGTTCCAACGCGATGGTGACGACCTGCATTGCGAGATGCCGATCAGCTTCACCACGGCCGCCTTGGGTGGTGAGATCGAGATTCCGACTCTGGATGGCAAGGCCAGTATCAAGATCCCCGGCGAGACACAGAGCGGCAAGGTCTTCCGTCTGCGCGGCAAAGGGATCAAAGGCATGCGCACGCACACCCACGGCGACCTGCATTGTCATGTGATCGTAGAGACGCCTTCTAGCCTGACAGACCGTCAAAAAGAACTGCTACGCGAGTTCGAAGAGATCAGCTCAAAAGATAGCGGGCGTCATAACCCACGCGCAAAATCATGGATGGGTAAGGTGAAGGATTTCTTCGGGCAGTGATAGAAACAAGTGGAGGCAGCTATGAAGATCCAATCGCTCGGCCACGTCGTCCTCAAAGTACGCGACCTCGATGTCTCCGCCAAGTTCTATCGTGACATCCTCGGCATGAAAGAGGTCGCGCGCTACAAAGGCGCGATGGCTTTC
The DNA here is from genome assembly GCA_041752675.1 of Sideroxydans sp. GTDB lineage: Bacteria > Pseudomonadota > Gammaproteobacteria > Burkholderiales > Gallionellaceae > Sideroxyarcus. The sequence goes on from JBGSWB010000032.1 coordinate 1,009, forward strand.
TTCTCGCTGGGTAGCAACCATCACGACCTCGGCCTCATGCAGCTCGGCCCCCACGCACAGGATATCGACCCCGGGGCTATCGGCCTCTATCACGTCGCATTCAAAGTGGGCGATTCTTTGGATGAGTTGCGCGCCTGCAAAGCGCATCTAGAAAATAACGGCATCAGTATCTTCGGCATGAGCGACCACGGCGTGAGCCAGTCGCTCTACCTACAAGACCCCGACGGTATCGAGATCGAACTCTATATCGATGCCGACCCTGCGATCTGGAAAGACGACCCTAGAGCGGTTCTCACCACTAAGCGCCTCACTCTCTGAATAGCTACGAATCGCAGATTTGCATTATGATTCTGCGCGCCACATACATTCTTAAGGAGTCACACCATGGGTAGCGGTCTCATCCTTCTCGGCATCTGCGTCGTCGCACTGATCTACGGCATCAGCCTTTACAACAATCTGGTCAGCCTCAAACATGCAGTCAGCAAAGCGTGGGCGAACATCGACGTGTTGCTCAAACAGCGCCACGACGAGCTGCCCAAGTTGGTCGAAGTGTGCAAACAATACAAACAGTTCGAGCAAGAGACTTTGCAGCGTGTGATCGAAGCGCGCTCAATGGTGCAGACCGCACGCCAAGGACAAGACATCGAAGCACTTGGCAAAGCCGAGGGAATGTTGCGCATGGGCTTGGGCAATATCTTCGCGGTGGCTGAAGCCTACCCAGAACTGAAGACCAACGAGAACTTCATGCAGTTGCAAACGCGCATCACTGGATTGGAGAACGGCATCGCCGACCGCCGCGAGTTGTATAACGAATCGGTGAACATCTACAACGTGGGCATCGAGCAGTTCCCCGCCGTGCTCATCGCCAACATGTTCGCTTATCAATCCAAGCCACTGCTAGAATTCGCCGCCTCAGAAAAAACCGATGTCGATATCAAGTCCCTGTTCAACTAGGAACTAAATCAAGGAAATCGCACTCCTAGCCCCGCCCACGGTGAATTCAAGCTCTGCGGGATATTCGTTCGACACTTTAAAAACTTTGTAAAAAGGAAATACAACATGAAGAAACTGCTCGTATTGGCTGCAGCACTGAGCATCGCTCAACCCGCAATGGCAGGTAGCCTCGACCTCAGCACACTCGGCGGCGTACAGTCAGACTTCCGTAACCTATCCGAAGACCTTGGTTCCGCCCTCAGCTACAAAGCTATATCCCCCGCAGAATCCATGGGCGTGACAGGTTTTGATCTGGGCGTCGATCTCACCAGTACCAAGCTCGCTAAGAGCGCCGCAAAATGGAAGACGCTCACAGGTACAGACATGAGCAGTGTGTATGTCCCTAAATTGCACATCACCAAAGGTCTGCCTCTGAACATCGATATCGGTGCATTCGCTTCTACCATCCCAACCACTGGCATCAACTTGTTCGGTGGTGAACTGAAGTACGCAGTGATGCCTGGTAGTGTGGCGTTGCCAGCAGTAGCGATTCGCGGCTCGTTGACCAAACTGTCTGGTGTAAAACAACTCACACTGGATACAAAGTCGCTTGATGTCTCTATCTCCAAAGGCTTCGCGATGTTCACACCGTACGCAGGTATCGGCCAAGTTTGGGTCAACAGCACACCCGATGCCGCGCTGGGCTTGAAGGCTGAGTCATTCACGCAACCTAAGACTTTCGTTGGTGCCAATCTCAACTTCGGCCTCACCAACTTCGCCGCCGAATACGACAAGACCGGATCTGCAGATTCTTTCAACTTCAAACTGGGTTTCCGCTTCTAAGTTCGAAGACAAACTGAGCGCAAGGAGCGTGAGCAAATGATGACCTCCTTGCGACGCAGTTATACGCAACTCATCACTTCCGGTGGACAGCTCATATTGCTGTTCGCCGGTTTTCATTTTGAGTCTCGCGAAGCATGGCTATGGTGTCTCGGCCTGATGGCACTCATCAGCCTGTTCGCATGGTATTCGGCGCTGCGCCGATACCGACTTATCCTGGGCACACCCACCTCGCGCATCGAATCAGCGGCACAAGGCTTCGTTGAGCTACTCGGTGATGCCATGCCGAATGGCGCGCACATACTCGGCAAATACTCATCCCTCCCCTGCTTGTGGTATCGCTACAAGGTGGAACGTAGGAACCACAAGAACGAATGGCGCACCGAAAGCATC
>JBGSWB010000033.1:0-18301 GCA_041752675.1 Sideroxydans sp.
GTGTCGCATACACCGAGATGCCATCCATCACCGAATCAGGACGTGCGAAATAGACGTATTCGAAGATGCATGGATTGAGTTGCGGTTTGTCTGCGCATTGCTGGCCATGGAAATTCGCATTGAGGTCGATGAACACCGCCTCGCCCGGTGCGATATCGCGCAGGAACTTGAAGCCCAGCGTATCCAGCGCGACCGATTCCGAAGCGACCAGATACTCGACGCCCGAATCCGTTTGGTTGCTCCCGACCACCAATGGCCGGATACCGTGAGGATCGCGGAAGGCGATCAAGCCGTAACCGGAGATCATCGCCACGACCGCATAAGCGCCTTTTACGCGACGATGTACGCCAGCGATGGCAGCGAAGATCTTTTGTGGGTCGAGCTTGTATCCAGTGGCATTGGCTTGCAGTTCATGCGCCAACACATTGAGCAGCACTTCCGAATCCGAACCCGTGTTGATGTGACGCAAGTCTTGCTGATACATGACTTTGCGCAACTCGTCGGTGTTGGTCAGATTGCCGTTGTGACCCAACACGATACCGAACGGAGAGTTCACATAGAACGGTTGTGCCTCGTTGTGATCGACCGAGGAACCTGCTGTCGGATAACGCACATGCGCGATGCCGGCATTACCTTTGAGCGCACGCATGTTGCGGGTACGGAACACGTCACGCACCAGACCGTTGCCTTTGTGCAGATTGAATGTCCTGCCCTCCAAGGTGGCGATGCCCGCCGCGTCCTGCCCGCGATGTTGTAGCACTTGCAAACCGTCATACAGCAACTGGTTCACCGGTGTATTAGAGATCACTCCAAGAATGCCGCACATATTTTGTTCCCGTTCTTAGTGAGATTATTCTGACTAATTCTTCAGTGCGCCTTCTGGCACATAGTTCTTCGCATAGAGTGCAGCATCCATCAATGGCTCACTCGACCACGCATCCTTCCACCACGATTCTTTTGGCAAGTCCGTCAGTCCGCCCAACCAGACCAAGGCCAACACCACCAAAACGCCGCGCAACATACCGAACATCGCACCGAACTTTCCATCCAGACCAGCCAATCCCGCTAACTTCTCCAGTTTCGCCATGAGCCAAGCTGAGATGGAAGCCACTATCAACGTCACGATGAACAATGCAGCAAAGGCCACGGAAGCACGCAAGCTAGCAGAGCCGACCGCATCGGGAATGAAAGGGATCAATTGTGCCGAGAACGAAACCGCCACCACATAGGCCACACCCCACCCGATCAACGAGAACAGCTCATACATGAAACCGCGCCACCATCCTAGTAAGGCCGAAAGCAAGACGACGACGACGACAGCGATATCGAAACCCGTCATCGTTTATTCCAGATTGACCACGTTAGGGTGCAAGCCGATCTTTTCCAACTTCAGCTTGATCTTGTCTGCCGCTTCACGCGTGGGATAACTGCCAACACGCACACGCACCATGTTGCCCACCTTCTCGGTGTAGACCTGGAAGCCGTCTTTGCTCAACTTGGCATTCATCTGCTTGGCGGTATCTGCATTGGAATATGCGCCTACCTGCACCGCCCAGCCTGTCTTGGGCGTAGGCTTAGCTGCTGGCTTGGCTTCAACTTTGGGCTTTGCTTCCACTTTAGGTTTCGCTTCGACCTTGGGCTTGTCTTCGACTTTAACCGATGGCACGACAGGCTCAGCGCTGACTGCAGAAGTAGCGACAGGCGCAACAACCGGCTCGACTACTGGAGCAGGACTGACAGCGGAGACAGCAACGGGTGCAGTGACAGCCTGAGCAAGCAAGGGAGGGACTGTGTCTTTATCGGGGATGCGCAACTCGATGTCATTGGCTGTGGTCGGCGAGGGTTCGTCATCGAACACCATCGGCAAGAAGACCACGATGGCAAGCACCAGCGCCACCGCACCGATTAGACGGCGACGCGCCTGACGCTTCAGGTTGGATTCTTCTTCTGTAGATATCTTTTTTGCCATTGCGAATAAATCGGGAATCTCAGCGGGTACGCATGCCTCGTACCTGCATCACTTCCGCCACCGTATAGAATGATCCGAAGGCGGCGATTCTATCATTTTCGCCTGCGCGTTTGCTGGCCTCATCAAGTGCATTTTCAATGGACTCACAGCACACAAGCTCTCCCTGCAACTGCGCCTCTTTGAGCACTTCAATGAGTTCTTGTGCAGTCGCACCACGCGGTGCATCGATACCAGCGACCAACCACACATCGACCTGCGCATCCAACGCCTGCACCACCCCTGCCATGTCTTTGTCCTTGAGCATGGCAAACACGGCAAAGGTCTTGGCGGGAGGCAGATTGGCGAGATTCTGCGCCAGAGAACGGGCGGCATGCGGGTTATGCGCCACATCGAGGATGAGTTGTGGCTTGCCCGGTACGAACTGGAAGCGCCCAGTTAACTCGACCTCGCTCAAGCCACGCCTCACTGCTGCCATGCTTGCAGGCAGTTTGCCTTTAAGCGCATCCATCACAGCCAAGGCAGCGCTAGCATTGTTCAATTGGAACGCTCCACGTAAGGCGGGATGAGGCAAGGCGCTGCGTGAACCTACCTTACTACGATAGTCCCATTGCCCTTGATGGGCAGTAAAACCAAACTCACTTCCTATACACCACAGCTCCGCACCGATATCGTCCGCATGCGCGCGTAAAGCCTGCGGCACGTCACTGTCTGCGCAGATCGCCACACGCCCTTGGCGGAAGATGCCCGCCTTTTCAAAAGCGATCTTCTCGCGCGTATCGCCCAAATAATCCACGTGATCGATATCTACGCTGGTGACGACAGAGACATCCGCATCGAACACGTTCACTGCATCCAGCCTGCCGCCCAGCCCGACTTCTAGGATGGCGACATCGACTTTTTGCTCTATGAACATTTGTATCGCAGCAAGCGTCCCAAATTCAAAATAGGTGAGTGGGATTTCACCGCGCGTTTTTTCGATCTTCTTGAACGCAGCGCATAGTTCCACATCACTCGCTTGATGTTTGCTGACACGCACCCGTTCGTTGTAGCTCAGTAGATGCGGCGAGGTATAGCAGCCTACCCTGTATCCAGCGGCATGCAGAATAGCTTCCAGCATCGCGCACACCGACCCTTTGCCGTTGGTGCCACCGACGATGATGATGGGGAAATTGGGTTGGAGATCCAGTCGCTGCTTGACTTGCGCCACGCGCTCAAGACCGAGCGCGATGGTTTTTGGGTGCAGGGATTCGAGGTAGGTAAGCCAGTCGGCTAAGGAAGTTGGCATTTCGTCTTTGACTACAAAACAATGGGCAGGAAAATCCTGCCCATTGCCAAACTGATAATCACGCTGCTTCTAACTTCGTCACCGCATCCTGCTTAGTCAGCAAGGTGATGAGTGTGGCCAATTGATCGCGCATCTCACGACGATCGACGATCATGTCGATGGCACCGTGTTCCAGCAGGAATTCGGCACGTTGGAAACCATCCGGCAAGGTCTCGCGTACGGTCTGCTGGATGACACGCGCACCCGCGAAGCCGATCAATGCACCGGGTTCGGCGATGTTCACATCGCCCAAGAAGGCGAAGCTAGCGGACACGCCGCCCATGGTGGGGTCGGTCAACACTGAGATGAAGGGCAGCTTGGCTTCGCTCAACTGAGTGAGCGCGGCGCTGGTCTTAGCCATCTGCATCAAGGAAAGCAGACCTTCTTGCATACGCGCACCGCCGCTAGCGGAGAAGCAGATGAAGGGGCATTTCTGTTCCAGTGCGACCTGCACACCGCGCACGAAACGCTCACCCACCACGGAACCCATCGAGCCGCCCATGAAGGTGAATTCGAATGCTGCTGCAACCACAGGCACGGCATGGATGCTGCCCTGCAACACGATCAAGGCATCATCTTCGCTGGTGCTCTTCTTGGCAGCGATCAGGCGGTCGCTGTATTTCTTCTGATCTTTGAATTTCAGCGTATCGATAGGCAACACTTCAGAACCGATCTCGAACTGGCCTTCACTATCCAGCAGCCAATCTAGGCGGGTGCGCGCAGTGATGCGGTGATGATGGTTGCACTTGGGGCAGACGCTGTGGTTCTTCTCCAGATCGGAGTGATACAACACGGCTTGGCAGGACGGACATTTGTGCCACAGACCTTCCGGTACGTTCTTCTTCGAATCTTCGCTCTCGCGGCGTTTGATCTTCGGCGGCAATAGTTTTTGGAACCAACCCATGATGTGCTCTCCTCTTATTGATCGATTGCCTGACGCAATTCTCGCACCAACTTACTGACATTGGCGACGACATTCTGCTCAGTTGAATTCTCTATTTCTTGCACGATGCGACTACCCACCACCACGCCGTCACACAGCTTAGCGACAGCCTTCGCAGTGGCTGCATCGCGGATACCGAAGCCCACGCCGATTGGCAGCTTGATGTGTTTGCGCAATTGCGGCAATTTGTCTTCGATGGCAGACAGGTCGATGCTGCCAGAGCCGGTCACGCCTTTCAGCGAGACGTAATACACATAACCACGCGCCAGTTTGGCGACCTGCTGGATACGCGCTTCATTCGTCGTGGGTGCCAACAGGAAGATAGGCGCGATGTTGTGACGCTGCAGATGCTCGAACGCATCGTGGCTTTCTTCGGGCGGAAAATCCACGGTCAACACACCGTCCACGCCGACTTCGGCACAACGTTGTGCGAACACCTCCCAGCCCATCGCCTCGATAGGATTTCCGTAGCCCATCAACACTACTGGCGTGGCCGTATCTTGCTTGCGGAACTCTGCCACCATGCCCAACACGCCACGTAATGACATGCCGTTCTTGAGTGCACGCTCTGAAGCACGTTGGATGACGGGGCCATCTGCCATTGGATCGGAGAACGGCACGCCTAACTCCAGCACATCCGCTCCTGCTCCCACCAAGCCATGCATCAACGGCACAGTAAGTGGTTGCGATGGATCGCCTGCGGTGATGAAGGGGATGAGCGCTTTGCACTGTTGTTCTTTCAGCTTTGCAAAAGTCGTGTCGATGCGGCTCATAGCGTGATTCCCTTGATGCGCGCAACAGTGTTCATGTCTTTGTCGCCACGACCAGAGAGATTCACCAGCAACACTTTGTCTTTCGCCATGCTCGGTGCGATCTTGATGGCATGGGCCAGCGCATGACTGGATTCCAATGCGGGGATGATGCCTTCAAAACGGCACAGTGCATCGAACGCAGCGATGGCTTCATCGTCATCGGCAGCGACGTATTCCGCGCGACCAATTTCTTTCAACAAACAATGCTCAGGACCGACACCAGGGTAATCCAAACCAGCCGAAATGGAATGCGTCTCGATGATCTGACCGTTCTCGTCTTGCATGAGATTGACCTTGTTGCCGTGCAACACACCGACCTTGGCATTGGCGGTGAGCGGCGCAGCGTGTTTGCCACTAGCGATGCCGTAGCCGCCCGCTTCAACGCCGATGATCTGCACGTTAGGCACTTCGATATAAGGATGGAACAAGCCGATGGCGTTGGAACCGCCGCCGACACAGGCAATGACTGCATCTGGCTGACGACCGATCATCTCAGGCATCTGCACGCGTGCTTCGTTGCCGATGACACTCTGGAAGTCGCGCACCATCATCGGGTAAGGGTGCGGGCCCGCCGCCGTGCCGAAGATGTAGAAAGTGGATTCGACGTTGGTGACCCAATCGCGGATCGCTTCGTTGCAAGCGTCTTTCAAGGTCTTGGAACCACTCTCTACTGGCACGACCGTAGCGCCCAGTAGTTTCATACGGAATACATTGGGTGCTTGGCGTTGGATATCTTCCGCGCCCATGTACACGATGCACTCCATACCGAAACGTGCTGCTACGGTCGCAGTCGCCACACCGTGCATACCCGCCCCCGTCTCGGCGATGACCCGCTTCTTACCCATGCGTTTCGCCAGCAAGGCTTGCCCCATCGCGCTGTTGATCTTGTGCGCACCGGTGTGGTTCAGGTCTTCGCGCTTCAGATAAATCTGCGCGCCACCAAGGCTCTCGGACAAACGCTTAGCGTGATAGATGGGGCTGGGACGCCCGACGTAATGCTTGAGTTCATAAGCCAACTCGGCCTTGAATTCGGGATCGTCTTTGAAACGAAGATACTGTGCGGTCAACTCTTCCACGGCAGGGATCAGTGTCTCCGCCATGTACGTGCCGCCGAATTGGCCAAAGTGACCAGTTACATCAGGAAAATTGTAAGTCAATCTTGTACTCCGTTATAAACCTACTGCGCAGCCCGATTGCGGCGTCGCGTGCTCGTTCATTCCTCGCCTACCCATGTGTGGTATGTCTCGTCATTCACTGCGCGGCTCCTTGCAATCAGGCTTGCTCGCTACGGTTTCTAACGGAGTCCACACGTTTAACCTCTTTGATGAATGCCGCGACCTTCGCCGCATCCTTGATCCCTTTGCTTGCCTCGACACCGCTGGACACATCCACTGCGTAGGGCCGCACTTGTTTGATTGCAGCGCCCACATTACCGGCATGCAAGCCGCCGGAAAGTATCACTGGTAACGTCAAATTCTGCGGTATGAGCGCCCAATCGAACGACTCCCCCGTGCCACCTTGCGTGCCTTCCACGAAGGCATCCAACAACAAACCTTGCGCCCCAGCATAACGGGCCGCGCATTCTACCAAATCCACCCCCGCTTTGACCCGTATCGCCTTCAGATAAGGCTTGCCGAACTGCTGGCAGAACTCGGGCGACTCCTCACCGTGGAACTGCAATACATCCAAAGATACAGTTGCCAGCACTTGGCGCACGTAATCGACCGTTGGATTCACGAACAGCCCGACCACCGTGACGAATGGCGGCACAAGCCGCATCAACTCAGCGGCTTGTTGGACGCTGACGTGACGCGGGCTTTTCTCGTAGAACACCAAGCCGATGGCATCCGCACCGCTGTTTGCCACAGCGCGCAGGTCTTGCTCACGGGTGATGCCGCAGATCTTGATTCGGGTCATATGGGCATCTCTAAGAATCCAAATTTAGTTACGACATAACCTGAAGGTTAGTCTTCACTGAAACTACGTTTTCGTCGCAATACTGCGTTACTCACAAAAAATTACTCCTCACATATCTCACATATGCCGCGTCGCAATTTTTTGCTCGCGCCTTGTCTTGCTTAGAACTTTGAATTCTTAGAGACACCCAAGAATATTCTTAATTAAGAACGAGGTGGCATTGTACCTTGAGGCAGTCCCCACTTCGCGTCATAGGTGATGTGGCGAAGGTACAGCCCATCCGGCATGAAGGTCGGTGCGGCGAACTTTCGGTCACGGCCCACCAGCACTTCCGCCATCCACTGCGGAGGATATTTACCTTTGCCAACATAAAGCAGACAGCCGAGGATGTTACGTACCATGTGATGCAAGAACGCATTGGCCGTCAGATTAAAGATAAACGTATCGCCCTGCTGTTGGATATCGAGCACAACGAGGTTCTTCATCGGCGTCTTGGCCTGGCACTGGGAAGAACGGAAAGCGCTGAAGTCATGCTCGCCCAACAGATATTGCGCTGCCTCGCGCATCGCCGCCACATCCAACGGAGCGTGGAACCAACCCACTTTGGCGTGGTGTACAGCGCTACGTGACGGGCGATTGATGAGCACATATTGATAGCTGCGCGCTTGCGCCGAGAAACGCGCATGGAACTCATCAGTGACTGGATGCGCCCACAACACGGCGATGTCTTTCGGCAACAAAGCATTCGTGCCGCGCACCCACGCTGAAAGCTGTCTATCGATATTCGTGTCGAAGTGGATGACTTGCTCCAACGCATGCACCCCTGTGTCGGTTCGACCTGCGGCGATGATGTCGATGCGTTCACACGCCACACCACTCAACGCCGCTTGCAGCGCATCCTGCACATTGGGTACGTCAGGCTGGCTCTGCCACCCGTTATAGCGACTGCCGTCGTATTCCACACCAAGCGCTATTCTCATCGCCACACCCCTATCATCAAGACCACACTTGCTAACAGAACCAATACATCGATAAGGCCGAATGCCCGCACATCAAGTTCGATATGAGACGTACCCGATCTATTCGGTTTCAGCGCATCGCCGATGGTCATGCGCCAATCACTTGCCGTGTCGCGCATCGCTGATTCCGCATTCTCCAGCGTCAGTGCCAGCCGCACCGCAAAACGCTCACGCGACAGGCCGAACCAACGTAGCGGATACATCAGACTATACAGACCACTGATCAATCTGGACTGAGACAACAGGGTCAGCAGTATTGCGAGACCTGCCAACACACTCAACAATCGCCCTAGCTGCGTCGCACCATCAGATAGCCCCTCCCATGTCGGAGACCAGATGCCGAATTGCGAAAGCACTGCGCCCCCCGGGGTTGTATAGGCATAGATGAATAGCAAGACGACCAAGATCCAACGCGTGCGCTTTATCAGACTCAACATCTGCACCGCACACAGTTTGAGTGCCAGCAAGATCAGAGCGACACAAGTGAGCAGCAATGCGAATCCCTGCAAGCGTTGCACAAGCAATGCGAGCATGATCCAAACAAGAATCTGCACTGTGGGGTGGGGTTCGTATTTCATCTTTTCAAATGAAAACGGCAGCCTAGATGGCTGCCGTTTCCCTAGATCGCATGGTTTAAAGTTGCTGCATCATCGCTTCTGCGCTTGCGCGCTGCTCATCATCTCCATCGCGCAACACTTCTTCCAATATCTCTTTCGCGCCAGCAGCATCACCCATCTCTTGGTAAGCCTTGGCAAGATCGAGCTTGGTCGCTACTTCTTGCCAAAGCTCATCCTTGCTTTCACTCGTCGCTGCCGCCACAGGTGCTGTGCTGCCCAGATTCAGACTGATATCACCCAATCCGATGTCTACAGGGGCCGACTCTTTGACACTCTCTGGTGCTTTGAAGTCTGTCGGGAAATCTAGCGTGAACGCCAAAGCCCCCTCATCTGCTGCTGGAGCTGCCGGTGCTGGTTTTTCAGCTGTGGATTCACTGCCATGTGTGGTCGTCACATCGAAGATCAGGTCATCGACGTTATCAGCTGGCGCATCCGATTCACTTGGCGCGGCACTTTGCGCAGGGATCCCAGGATGGGTAGAAGTGACGTCGAACACCATCTCATCCAAATCCATTGCAGGACTAGTGACTTCAGCTTCTGCTCCCATCGCTGGGATACCAGGGTGCGTACCAGTGACATCGAAATCCATCGGCGTCTCTTGGGCCGCACGCAGATCACTAGCGGAGAGGATAGTCGTACTCTCGTTCGAAGGCGTCTCGATAACGACAGTCCTTTGGAAGTCAGGAGCAACTTGAACAGGCTCGGCTGCAGATCCGAACCCAAGATCGAAATCTACTGACGGTTGGACTGCCTCTGCAGGCTGCTCTACCGCTGCTGCAACCGCGACTCCGTCACCACCATACAATGGATTGCTCGGCTCCAAAGCCAATCCCATCGCAGCGGCTTGCGACCATGCAGCGTCATCACCAGACTCCTTGATGAGCTTCGCGTGAGTGAAGAAGGAGTTGGTGTCTTTACGCGTGGCGTAGATAGACAATAGTTTGAGTCGCACAGGAACGTTGTTCGGATTCGTCTTGAGTGCTTCAGTCAAGACTTCTTCAGCCTGAACGTCACGTCCGAATGTCAGGAACAGATCTGCCTCACCGATAGGATCGACCTCGTCAGAGCTGATCTGGGTCGTTGCCTCCGTATTAGCTGATTGAGTGAAATCACCTGTATCAGGAGACGGCATCACAGGCGCAGCGATGCGTCCAGTCGCCCCACCGATATCTTCTGCCTCAGATTTATCTTCTTCAGCCTTAGCTTTACCACCAGATTTCTTGTTGCGACGAGTCAGCATGAATCCGACTCCGCCCAAAGCGAGCAGCCCAGCAGCACCTGCGGCTAGAATAATTGGATCATCCAGCAACGACTCCTGCTCCACGACCACAGGCTCTGGAATAGCGACCTTGGGTGTCACCACTGCCGGAGCACTTGCAGCTACTGCTGGTAATGGGGCAGAAGCTGCGCGAGCTGATGCGGCATCGGCTTCTTCTTGCTTCTTAAGCTCTGCCAAAAGTTGCAGGTCCTTTACATTCTGCTCCAACAGCGCTGTGCGATCTTGCGCCTCTTTCAGCGCCTTGTTCTTAGCGATCGCTTCTTCTTCTTTTGCATTGGCTTTCTCTTGTGCTGATGTCTTACCACCACCCGCAGCCTTGTCACCAGGAGCTTCGCCTTTGGATAGCTTCAACACTTCTTTGGCTGGTGCCTTGCTTGCTGTACCTTCAGCAACCGCTGTGTTGACCTTGCCAGATGAAACTTGTGTCGCCGTATCGCTTCCTGCCTCAGTCTTGGTTGCGGCGAGTTGTTGACGATAGACGTTCCAATCGACCACTTGAGCGCGAACCTCTTTGACTGCCTCTGCTTGTTGGACGGCATCAAGGTCGTTCGCATCTGGCATGCGGATGATCTTGCCAGTCTTCAGGCGATTCATATTCTTGCTAACGAACGCATCGGAATTTGCGCGATACAACGCAACCAACATGCGCTCCAAGCTCACGTCAGCCGGTTTGTTCTTGAGTGCGATCTTGCTCAATGTGTCCCCGCGCACGACGGTCAAAGGTTTTACTTCAGGCTCGACGACGGGGATAGCTTCTTCTTTACTCAAAGCATCAACAACAGGCGCAGGCGACTCTTCCAATGGTGTTGCTTGCTCAGCCGCTGGAGTAGCTTGTTCTGCTGGTATTGGCTCTGCTGTCGCCACCGCTTCTGGTTGGATTGGTGCTGGTTGAGCCGTATCTACTGGTGCTGGAGCTACCTCTTGTTCAGGCTGTACCTCAGTTGGCGCAATGGCCGCCGGTTGAGAGATGATTGGCGTTGGTTCCACTGCAACTGATTCAACAGGCGTCTCTGGGACGACAGGAGCAGCAACCACCGGAGCGATCGTCTGCACTGGCACAGGTTGCGGTTCTTGAATCTTGAAATCCACAGGATCAAGCAGGAAAGTATATTCGCGCAACAGCTTGCCTGAAGACCAAGTGACCTCAACCAACAAGATCACAAAAGGGTCATTGACGGGCTGAGATGTAGACAGCTTGATGGAAGGTCTGCCGCTGTCGCGATTGACGACTTCGAATTTTAGTTTTGGCAGTGAATAGGGATAGTCTACGCCAGCACTCTTGAATGCGTCGGGGGGACGCCAACTTGGCAGAGATGCTTGAACTGTCGGCCTTATCGACTGAGACGAGCTCGATCTCCGCCCTTAGAGGTTGCCCCAAGCTAGAGCTGACATTGATACCGCCCAACCCTGTCGCCGATGCCATGCAGGACCATGCCATGATGGCGATAAAACCAGACAATTTATAAATCGATTTCAGCACGCTGCCACCCTTTTCTTTCCCTGACATTATCCAGACTAACATCAGAGGGTTAGTGATGCAAGTTCACTCACCCTCTAACTTCACGCACTAACTGACGGTTATCAACCAGCTTTTTCTCTTTACTTGCCCAACAGGATGCGCAACATACGACGCAAGGGCTCGGCGGCTCCCCATAGCAGCTGGTCGCCACAAACGAAGGCGCTCACGAACTCAGGGCCCAACTCCATCTTACGCACACGACCGACCGCGATGTCCAACTTGCCGGTCACTGCAACAGGTGTCAGCTCTTTGACGCTGAGGGCGCGATCATTCGGCACGAACTTGGCCCAAGGATTTCCACCCTTGATCAGCGCTTCGATCTCACTCAACGGCACATCCTTCTTCAACTTGAGGGTCAATGCCAGACTATGACAACGCATCGCACCGATACGCACACACAATCCATCCACAGGAATACGTTGCGACGTACCCAGTATCTTGTTCACCTCGGCCTGCCCCTTCCACTCTTCTTTGGATTGCCCATTGTCGAGCTGCTTGTCGATCCAAGGGATCAGACTGCCCGCCAACGGCGCACCAAAGTTCTCGGTCGGCATGTCAGAGGAACGCAACGTCTCTGCGAGGCGGCGGTCGATCTCAAGAATGGCCGACTTGGGATCAGCCAGCAGGTCCGCCACGCAGGCATGCGCCACCCCCATCTGGTTCAATAGCTCGCGCATATTCTGCGCACCCGCTCCAGAAGCGGCTTGATAAGTCATGGAAGATACCCATTCCACCAGCCCTGCATGGAACAGACCGCCCAATCCCATCAACAAGATACTGTTGGTGCAATTGCCGCCGATGAAGTTCTTGCCGCCATTCGCCAACGATTTTTTGATGAGATCAAGATTGACCGGATCGAGGATGATGACTGCGTCTTTTTCCATACGCAGTGTAGAAGCCGCATCGATCCAATAGCCCTGCCACCCTGCTGCACGCAGTTTCGGGAAAATCTCGGTCGTGTAGTCACCACCTTGGCAAGAGATGATGGCATCCATCGCCATCAATTCTTTTAGGTCGTAAGCATCCTTGAGCGACGCGCCGCGCGCTTCAGCTGGCGCCTCACCACCCACGTTCGATGTGGTGAAGAACACCGCATCAATGAGGTCAAAATCCTTTTCTTCGCGCATACGTTGCATGAGCACCGAGCCCACCATACCGCGCCAACCGATCAAACCGACTTTCATGAGTATCCTTTAGTTCACAGGGCTGCGACGACCGCATCGCCCATCTTGGAGCAACCTACCTTCTGCATGCCCGCTTCGAAGATGTCTGCCGTGCGCAGACCTTGCTGTAACACTTTGCGCACAGCGCCTTCGATACGTTGCGCATTAGCTTCGTCGTTGAAGGTGTAACGCAACATCATCGCCACCGACAGGATGGTCGCCAATGGATTGGCGATGTCCTTGCCTGCGATATCAGGCGCAGAACCGTGGCTAGGCTCGTACAACCCCTTGTTGTTCTGATCTAGCGAGGCTGAAGGCAACATGCCTATGGAGCCAGTCAGCATCGACGCTTCATCCGACAGGATATCGCCGAAGATGTTGCCGGTGACCACCACATCGAACTGCTTGGGTGCACGCACCAGTTGCATCGCAGTGTTGTCCACCAACATGTGGGTCAATGCGACCTCGGGATATTCCTTGGCGAGCTCGGTCATCACCATACGCCATAGCTCAGTCGTCTCCAGCACATTGGCTTTATCAACTGAACACAGCTTTTTGTTGCGCTTCATCGCGATACCGAAAGCGACGCGACCGATGCGGATGATCTCTGACTCGGAGTAACGCATGGTGTTCACGCCTTCGCGCTCGCCATTCGGCAATGTCGTGATACCGCGCGGCTGACCGAAATACACGTCACCAGTGAGTTCACGTACGATCATGATGTCCAGACCAGAGACGACTTCCGGCTTCAGTGTGGAAGCGTTAGCTAGTTCTGGATACAGCAACGCAGGACGCAGATTGGCGAACATATTGAGTTCCTTGCGGATGCGCAGCAAACCGCGCTCTGGACGCATATCACGTGGCAACGTGTCGTATTGATATCCGCCCACCGCCCCCAGCAATACCGCATCGGAAGCTTTCGCCAACTTCTCGGTCGATTGTGGGAAAGGATCACCTTCCGCGTCATAACCTGCACCACCGAGATGAGCGTATTCCATCTCGATCTTCATGCCATCGCTACGCAATGCTTCCAACACCTTCGCTGCCTGAGCAACAATCTCTGTTCCGATGCCGTCACCCGGCAAGACTGCGATCTTCATTTCTATACCTTTTGAGAATTATGCAAATAACCACGGTTGCGAAGCACGATGCTTCGTTTCGAACGCGCTGATGTCGGCCTTATGTTGCAAGGTCAGACCGATGTCATCCAAGCCGTTCAACAGACAATGCTTGCGAAACTCATCCACTTCGAATTTGTACACAGCACCATCCGGTGTCGTGAGTGTCTGCTGCACCAGATCGACGACCAAGGCGTAGCCGTTCTTGGCATCCACCGCTTTGAACAATTCGTCCACCTTATCCGCTGCTAACTTGATAGGCAGCATGCCGTTCTTGAAACAGTTGTTGAAGAAGATGTCGGCAAAACTTGGGGCGATGACGACGCGGAAGCCGTAATCGTCTAGCGCCCACGGCGCATGTTCACGCGAAGAACCGCAACCGAAGTTCTCGCGCACCAACAACACCTGCGCCCCTTGGTAGCGTGTTTGATTCAACACGAAGTCCTTGTTCAGCGGACGCTTGCTGCAATCCATGCCCGGTTCGCCATGATCCAGATAGCGCCACTCATCGAACGCGTAAGGGCCGAAACCTGAGCGTTTGATGGATTTCAAGAACTGCTTAGGAATGATGGCGTCGGTATCCACGTTGGCTCTATCCAACGGCGCAACCAAACCAGAGAATTTTTCGAATTTTTGCATCATCTATCGTCCGTAATTAGGCGTTCACTTGAACGTCTTGTTTAGCGCGCCTCAGCGAAACCTCATTGCTTGCTGACATCCACGAAATGGCCAGCGATCGCCGCCGCCGCCGCCATCGCCGGGCTCACCAAGTGAGTACGTCCGCCTTGGCCTTGGCGGCCTTCGAAGTTACGGTTCGACGTCGAGGCGCAACGTTCGCCCGACGACAAGCGGTCATCGTTCATCGCCAAACACATAGAGCAACCTGGATCGCGCCATTCGAATCCAGCCGCAATGAATATTTTGTCTAGCCCTTCCAGTTCCGCTTGCGCTTTGACCAGCCCAGAACCCGGAACCACCATCGCCAACATCACGTTCGCGGCGACCTTGCCGCCTTTGGCGACAGCCGCTGCCGCGCGCATGTCTTCGATACGTCCATTGGTGCAAGAGCCGATGAACACATTGTCGATCTTGATCTCGGTGATCGGTGTGTTCGCCTTCAAGCCCATGTATTGCAATGCGCGTTCGGTGTCGCTGCGCTTAACCGCATCCGTGATTTTTGCAGGATCAGGCACGATGCCATCCACCGGTAACACCATCTCTGGCGATGTCCCCCAAGTCACTTGCGGTTTGATCTTCGCAGCATCCAATGTGATGGTGGTATCGAACTTCGCACCCGCATCACTGTGCAAAGTGCGCCAGTAAGTCACCGCAGCGTCCCACTGTGCTGCTTGTGGAGCGAAGGGGCGACCTTTGATGTATTCGAACGTGACCTCGTCTGCCGCCACCATGCCGGCGCGCGCGCCTGCCTCGATGGCCATGTTGCACAAAGTCATGCGCCCTTCCATGCTCAAGCCGCGGATGGTGTCACCACCGAACTCGATGGCGTAGCCCGTGCCGCCCGCCGTACCGATTTGACCAATGACTGCCAGCGCGATGTCTTTCGAAGTCACGCCATGCCCCAACTTGCCGTCCACCTTGACCAGCATCGTCTTGGATTTCTTCGCCACAAGACATTGCGTCGCCATCACGTGTTCGACTTCGGAGGTGCCGATGCCGTGCGCCAATGCGCCGAAAGCGCCGTGCGTACTAGTGTGGGAATCTCCGCACACCACGGTCATACCCGGCAAGGTCGCGCCCTGCTCCGGCCCCATCACATGCACCACACCTTGGCGGATGTCGCCCATCTTGAATTCAGTGATCCCCAACTCAGCGCAGTTCGCATCCAGTGTCTCCACTTGCAGACGCGAGATCGGATCCGTGATCCCTGCGGCTAAATTTTTGGTCGGCACATTGTGATCAGGCACAGCCAAGATGGAGTCGACACGCCAAGGTTTGCGATGCGCCATGCGCATCCCCTCGAAGGCTTGCGGGCTGGTCACTTCGTGCACCAGATGGCGATCGATGTAGATCAAAGCCGTTCCATCCGCCTCGGCGCGCACCAGATGACTGTTCCAAAGTTTGTCGTAAAGTGTTTGAGCGTTCATTTTTTAATCTTTCTCAGGGCTTGCGATTATGCCACAGCACGCCGTATCTACGCCAAGGTTGCGCTGTTGGGAGCGGGAGTGTCGACCAGTTTCACCAAGGCATACTCCAAGCTATCGGACAACGCATGCCAACTGGCATCGATGATGTTGGTGCTGGCACCGACCGTCGTCCACACATGACCGCCGCCTTGGAAGGTGATGAGTACGCGGATCTGCGCGGATGTACCGTTGGCACTGTCCAAGATACGCACCTTGTAATCAATCAGACGCACCGTCTTCAGCACCGGATATGCCGCCGAGAGGGCGCTACGCAAAGCCGTCGAGAGTGCATTGACGGGGCCATTACCTTCAGCCGCCATGAATTTCACCTCATCCCCCACTTTCACCTTGGCCGTCGCTTCCGACAACAGCCCACGACTCTGGCGACGTTCGGTGATGACGAAATAATCGATCAACTCGAATGGCTTGCGGTACTCAGGACGCAGACGATGCAACATCAACTCCATACTGGCTTCCGCCGCCTCGAAGGTGAAACCCTCGTGCTCCAGATGTTTGATGTGATTGAGTACCTTTTGTGCGTTCTCATTATCGAGTTCGATGCCCAAAGATTTCGCGTGGAACTGGATGTTGCCGCGCCCGGACAGCTCGGACACGACCGAGCGCATCTCATTGCCGACCAGTGCTGGATCGATATGTTGATAGGTATCCGCTGCCTTCAACATCGCCGCCACATGGATGCCGCCCTTGTGCGCAAAGGCACTGTGACCGATGTAGGGCGCGTGGTTGTAATGTTTGAGGTTGACTACCTCTGCCACGTAATGCGCAAGTGACGTCAGCTCACGCAACTGCTCAGGCGTCACTGCTTGCTTGTCCATCTTGAGTTGCAGATTGGGAATGATAGTGGTGAGGTTGGCATTGCCGACGCGCTCGCCATAACCGTTGATGGTGCCCTGCACCTGCAAGCAGCCTCCGCGCACAGCCGCCAGCGAGTTCGCCACACCGCAACCACTGTCGTTATGGCAATGCACACCGAGTGGAGTAGCGATTTCTTTGCGCACCTCGCGCACGATCTCTTCGACCTCCCACAGCAACTTGCCGCCGTTGGTCTCGCACAACACCAGCCAGTCTGCGCCCGCATCCGCCGCCGCTTTCAAGGTCGCCAACGCGTAATCCTTGTTCGCGATGAAACCATCGAAGAAATGTTCAGCATCGAACATCACCTCACGTCCCTTGGACTTCATGTAGGCCACGCTGTCGCGGATCATGGCGAGGTTCTCTTCCAGCGTGGCGGACAACACCACCTTCACATGATAGTCGGAACTCTTGCCCACCATAGTGACCACGGGAGTTTGCGCATCCAGCAGGGCTTGCAGATTGCTGTCTTGCTCGCACTGCAAACTCTTTTGGCGTGTACGCCCGAATGCAGCGAGTTTGGTAGCTCCCAGATCCAGCTTCGCCGCACGCGCAAAGAACTCAGCATCCTTGGGATTAGAGCCAGGCCAGCCACCCTCGATGTAATGGAAACCAAAATCAGCTAAGCGCTTGGCGATCGCCAACTTGTCGTCAACCGACAGGGAGATGTCTTCACGCTGCGTACCGTCGCGCAAGGTAGTGTCATAAAGGAATACTTGGCTCATAGTGTCGTCACTCTTTGAGAAGGTTCGAAGTCTATCATTCCGTTCATTTCTTCAGATCGCGTAGCTTCCACAGCATCAGCAACAAACCTAGCAATGCCATGCTAGAACTGAAGGTGTACAAGGCGCTCGCTCCCCAGTGTTGCCAGATCGGCCCACTCGCCAACCCACCCAACACACCGCCCGCGCCGTAGGTGAAACTACCGAACAGCGCTTGCCCCTTGGACTGGTGCCGTCCTTTGAAGAACTCATGCACCAACCCCACCGAGGCAGCGTGGTAAGCGCCAAACGTGAGGGCGTGCAACACCTGTGCGAACAGCAACAAACCGACCACATCCACCGTCCAGCCGATGAGTATGAAGCGCAACACCGCCGCACTAAAACTGATGAGTAGGATGCGCGTGAAACCGAATCGCTTCACCAGCGCAGGCATCAGGAAGAACACGCCTATCTCGCAGATGACACCCAGCGCCCACAGCGCACCGACGACAGTCTTGGTATAGCCATGTTCGACCAGATAGATGGAGAAGAAAGTGTAGTAAGGCCCGTGCGCCACCGACATCAAGAAACACGCCCCCAACAATGCCAACACCTTGGGTTGCATCACGATCTGCCGGATCGGCTGGTGATCGGTGTGGTGCGCCAACACCTCGGTCTTGGGTATCTGCCTAGCAAAGATGAGGATGCCGATCTCGCACACCAGTCCCGCCCACAACAGCCACACGATGGCGATGTAGTCAAAGGCATAACCCAGCCCCACCACCGCCACGATGAATCCGATAGAACCCCACGAGCGGATGCGCCCGTAATGTGCCGTGTTGTTGCCCAGATAGCTCAGCGTCGTCGCTTCCACTAAGGGCATGGAAGCACTCCAGAAGAAGC
>JBGSWB010000034.1:0-2432 GCA_041752675.1 Sideroxydans sp.
CCAATGCGTTCTCAGCAAAGAAATCGATGGTGCGTTGTGCGAAGTCGACCAACTTCTCGACGTCCTCTTCAGTATCCAACTTCATGAACGGGATGATCACTGTGCCGAGCAGGCCGCCGATCTTCAAGTGGCTCTTACCGCCCACGAGGATGGTCGCACCCTTATCCTTGCCTGGGGACAACGCACCCGTCATCACGTTGATGCAGTGCATACAGCGCACACAGTCACGGTTGTCGATCTCGATCGCATGCGTGTCGCTCACCGCGACGCTGGAGATGCTGTCAGATTTCTTGACGTTCTTGATCTCTTTCAACTGGAAGGTCTTGGTTGGGCAACGCGCCACAACGTCATTCACCAGCTCATCCATGCCGTGCTTGGCGAACCACTTCTTAGCCAATGTCTCGTCGGTACGGATGTTGTCGCGCCATGTACCGATCACAGCCATGTCGGAACGTTGTATCGAATTCATACAATCGTTAGGGCAACCAGAGAACTTGAATTTGAACTTGTAAGGCAAGGATGGACGGTGGATATCATCCAAGAAAGTGTTAAGCACTGCGCGATGCGCTTGCGCTTCGTCGTAGCATGACTGCTCGCAACGTGCCGCACCTACGCATGACATAGATGTACGCACTGCAGGACCTGCGCCACCCAGATCGAATCCCATCTCATTGATCTCATCGAACGCCTTTTGCACGTTCTCAGTAGTCGCGCCTTGGAACATGATGTCGCCAGACTGGCCGTGGAAAGCGATCAGACCAGAGCCATGCTTTTCCCAGATGTCACAGAATTGACGCAATGTACCTGTGTCGTAGTGCATACCAGGTGGTGGCATGACGCGCAAGGTGTGGAACTCAGCTGCATCTTTGAATTTTGGCGTACCGTCTGCATTCTTCAGCTCGGTGAAACGTGGGATGACGCCACCACCGTAACCGAACACACCGACCGTACCACCCTTCCAATAACCTTTTTTGGTCTTGTAGGATTCTTCCAATTGACCCAACAGATCAACCACATAGTCCTTGTCTTTGGCCAGATCCTTCAATCCAGTCACAAAACTTGGCCACGGACCGTCCTCAAGTTGATCGAGGTTGGGGGTATCATGCATCTTCTTCGCCATATTCTTTCCTTTCAGTCGAGTTGCCAACAGCCACACGCCGACAACAGTTTTAAAGACCCAGAACCAACTGGGACTGGTAATTCGTGAAATCGATCGTCGGATTCAGCCCTAAATGCTGGGCGTGCTCCATTTCTTAATGGATTGGCATACTACGGGGCATCCATCAAGCAAACTATCACCCGTAGCGGGTATTTTTTATAACCCTTACGGGTAGTATCGAATCGTCCCCCAGTAGTATTTCAAACAGCATCGAATTACATATAGACTCCGCCCCCACATTACCCATTCAATCGTGATCCGTTATGGCGCAAACCATCGCATTGGCAAAATTCAAAGTCCCGCTTGGCTCACAAGAGATAGAGCTCCATCAGATCGATCACGCGGAGGGTGGGATGAGCTTGCTGCGCTTACGTATCAAAGAAGGCAAGCGCTTCACGATCTTCGACATCGACCCTGCGACAGCGCGTCAATGGGCGCAGGCGATGAATGACTGGGCGGATACTCAACCCGCCGCATCTCATGACTGAAGCGACTGTAGAAATGATCGATGCCGTGTTCGACATCAGCGGCGAGAACGTGCCCACCGCTTACGCAGCTCCGCTGTGGCATGCACTGACACGACATGTCTCGATATTGGCGGCACACGAGTCTGCGGGCCTTCTGCCCTTGCGTACATCCAACACGCCGAACGGCCTTGTATTGCCTAAGCGCGCCAAACTGGTTGTACGTATCCCCACACAACTGGGAGCAGAACTAGAAGCGCTAGCCGGCAAGACTTTGTCAGTAGCAGACACGGTATTGCAACTCGGCGCGATCAAATTGCGCCCGATACAGGCTTACCCCACCCTACACGCCCACCTAGTCATCGGCGATGCGGATGAGATCGCCTTCATGCAAGCCGTTTCCGCGCAATTGGCTGAGCTGAAGATCATCGGCAAGCTCATCTGCGGTATGCGTAATCAATTGAACACACCAGAACGTACGATCCACGGCTACAGCTTGGTCGTACACGATATGAAGCCAGACGCGTCGCTGCGCTTGCAATATGCAGGACTAGGAGCAGACCGTCGCTACGGTTGCGGAATTTTTGTTCCCTACAAAGCCATCGCCGATCTGGATTGATGGTTGCGTAGGATATTTATGGAGGAAATGCGATGAGTTACACAGTGGCAGGAAATGAACTTGAGGTAGATGCAGAAGGCTACTTGCTGGAAGCGAATTTAAGCGAAGAGGTGGTCGGTGTGATTGCAGCGGCGGAAGGGATCGAACTCACGCCCAAGCACTGGGAGGTCATCAACTACATGCGCGATCA
>JBGSWB010000035.1:0-2509 GCA_041752675.1 Sideroxydans sp.
GAAGTTGTTTCATCAGATCACCGCGAAGTGATTTACGAGCTACAAGACAACTTCGAACATCCCACCTTATCCAACGCCCAATCGGGGCGTTTCGCAATGAGATTCGCAGGATGGATATCGTCATAAGGATGACGCGCAGCCTGCATGAGTCGTTCGATCATGCTCAAGTCATTTTGCATCGCCGCATCGATGGCTTCTTGCGCCAGATAATTCCTCAACACGAAACGCGGATTCACTGCGTTCATGCGCACTCGGCGTGATGCATCGTCATCTTGTTGTTGCCCCAAGCGAGCGGCATAACGCTCTAACCACGCTTCGAACGAGACCGCATGTGATTCATACAGCGGTGTGCGGTAGAACGCTGAATGCAAGGTCACCAACGTTGGTGCGTGTTGTTTCACTTCTGCCAGTTGTCGGAAGAATTCCGTCATATCCACTTCCGCCTGTTGCATCAGATCGAATACGGTCTCGACCAAAGCGGCATCGTCGTCTTGCCATTCGAGCAAGCCGAACTTCGCCGCCAACATCTTTGAGAGTGCGGATTGGAACGTGTCGTCGAAATGCGCCAGACCTGCGTCCAACATCTTGCGCGAAGGGGCGACTGGCATCAGCGCTTCCGCCAAGCGTTCTACATTCCAGCGTGCCACGACTGATTGCTGCCCAAAGCAGTAACGGTGGAACTGTTCATCCGTCGTGTTCGGTGTCCATCCTGGATCGAAGTTATCCACCCAACCGTATGGACCGTAGTCGATGGTGAGCCCGAGGATAGACATGTTGTCCGTGTTCATCACCCCATGCACGAAGCCGACGCGCATCCACTCCACTATCAGCAAGGCGGTACGCTCACACACCAAGCGGAACCACTCAGCGAAACGCTCGGCATCCGTTCCCACGATGAACGGGAAATCGCGCGACAAGGTGAAGTCGACCAAGCGTTTCAACAATTCATATTCGCCACGCGCCATCAATATCTCGAAGTGTCCAAAGCGCGTGAACGATGGCGCGACACGACACACGATGGCTCCGGGTTCGACTGCGGGGTTGCCGTCATACAACATGTCGCGCACCACCCCATCCCCCGTCGCGATCAGACTCAAAGCACGCGTAGTGGGAATACCCAGATGGTGCATGGCTTCGCTGCACAAGAATTCGCGCAAGGAAGAACGCAACACCGCACGCCCATCGGCCCGCCTTGAATACGGCGTCATCCCCGCACCTTTGAGCTGCAACTCCCAACGCTCACCTTTGCGGTTGATGACCTCGCCTAACCCAATCGCACGCCCATCCCCCAGTTGCCCCGCCCATTGTCCGAACTGATGACCACCATAACGCGTGGCATAACTCGCCATCCCCTCAAGCAATCGGTTGCCCGCGAACGCCTTCAAGAACTCGGGCGAACGCACATCCACCTCGCTCAGATCGAGCAGGTCCAACACCTCTGGCGAATAGGCCAACAAGAAGGGACGACTGACCGCAGTAGGCCCGACCGCCGACCAGCAGATGCCTTGCGACGTACTGCTAGTGCCGGCATCACCCGGCAACTCGCGGATGAATCGGTTATCGAAATGGAGAGGTTTCAAAGTTGCCTCGCGCTAGAAGATGGACGGAAAGACTTATCTAAATTCTAGAGGATTAGAGCAAGGCAATAACGACTAAGTTCTGAGGGTATTGAAGTGGGCTAGATTGAAGGGCTGCTACTAACCCGAAGCGGACTTACGAGATTCCCGAAAGAGGACACTCAAGCGATGCGGGTTTGCTTTTTGCATTGTCATGGCACATCGTCACGAAGTGTACTTGAAGGCAATCCAAGAAAATGTTCCTGAGGTATTTTGCTAACAGACGGAAAAGTATCTTCTCCAATGTCATGCATCCCTAGCTGACTGACCGGATCCGTGCATTGAATGTTGGCAATATGCTTATTATTGGTCTCGACCAGCATGCCAGAAATCTGTTCTGGCTCCGTCGGGCCACCCCAGTGGTAGCTGTAGAGCGTATAGGTGAACTCCCCCACGGTAAATGCTAGTTGCTCCGAACCGCCCTTCGCCCCAATGCCACGTGCAAACTTGAAGGCTTGCCGAGGTGGTATTTCATACTGGGGGTACTCCATTTCAATTGCTTTTCCTATCTTGCCAAATCGATACGTTAAACGCTCTTTAGTTTTGGAAGTCTTGGTTAATGCGCATAAGGAAATAGTCTTGGATTCCGCTGCACACGAGAAGAATACTTCCTCGTTATCTTTGCAGAGAGTAGGTTCGTGGAAACCTCTGATATCTTTAATTGTGATTGAACCTGCCTGTGCCGTCATGACTAATACCAACCAGCCCAGAAGAATCCATTCAACCTTTTTCATTTTGCCCCTTAAAGATGAAATTTAGTGCTCCGGGAGGTTGCCCACGTAAGGCTGCTGTTGGCCGATCTCGCCAGTACACCTTCGCCATACTTGAACGACCGAATCTTGGTAGACATCAGCCCTTCGTTTTGCATTTTAGCCTCCGGCTCCACATAACCC
>JBGSWB010000036.1:0-4863 GCA_041752675.1 Sideroxydans sp.
ACTTGGCATTTCGATGTTCAGCTTGATTCCACCGAAATCAGGAGCTGCTGAATTTGATGGATTCGCGGTTTGACTGGCGTTCGGGTCATAGGCTTTTACTTTGCTCGTCTGGGAATAATCAATGAGCGAAGACAGGTTGCTAGCCGAGTCGGCGTTCTTCAAAGCCTCTTCTTTGGTGATGTGGCCTGATTTGTAGAGCTTATACAGTGCTTGCTCGAAGGTCTGCGAACCTTGCGACACGCTTTGTTCGATGGCATCACGGATCTTGTCGATCTGATCGTTCTTGATGAGGTCGGCGATCAAGGCGGAGTTGAGCAACACCTCGACGGCGGGTACGAGCAACCCTTGCGCATTGCGGATCAGTCGTTGCGAGATGACTGCACGCAGGCACAGTGACAGGTCGGACAAGATGCTGTTGCGCGCATCGTAGGGGAAGAAGTTCACGATGCGGTTCAGCGCGTGGTAGCTGTTGTTCGCATGCAGCGTGGAGAGGCAGAGGTGGCCTGTCTGCGCGAAGATCAGCGCATGCTTCAGCGTATCGCGGTCGCGTATCTCACCGATCATCAGTACGTCGGGTGCTTCGCGCATGGCACTCACCAGCGCAGCACCGTAATCCGCTGTATCAGTGCCGATCTCGCGTTGGTTCACGATGGACTTCTCGTGCTTGAACATGTACTCGAGCGGATCCTCGATGGTGAGGATATGGCCGGTCTGCGTCTCATTTCGATGCTGGATCATCGCAGCCAAGGTGGTCGATTTGCCTGAGCCTGTCGCCCCCACCATCAGCACGAGTCCTCGCTTCTCCATGATGAGTTCTTTCAACACCAAGGGGAGATGCAATTCTTCGACGTTCAGCACGTTTGCACGCACATAACGGATGACGATGGCGATGCTACCGCGTTGGCGGAACACGTTGACGCGGAAGTTGCCGATCTCTGGGACACGGAAGGAGAAGTTCATCTCCATATGCATCTCGAAATCGGCGATCTGATCCGGTGTCATCATCTCGTAGGCGATCTGCTTGACGTTCTCTGCTGTCAGCAACTGGGCGTTCACCGGCATCACCACACCGTTGATCTTGATCTGGATAGGTGCGTGGACGGAGAAGAACAAGTCTGAAGCTTGTTTGTCGGCGGCGAGTTGCAATAGCGGCGTGACGATCATGTTCTTCTCCTCAGTGCTTTATTAGATTCCGCGCAACAGCTCGTTGATGCCAGTCTTACCCAACGTCTTGGCATCCACCTTCTTCACGATGACCGCGCAATACAAGCTGTGGGTGCCATCTTTGGAAGGCATGCTGCCGCTGACGACGACGGAACCGGCGGGTACGCGGCCATAGATGATCTCGCCAGTCTCGCGGTCGAGGATCTTGGTGGATTGGCCGATGAATACGCCCATGGAGATGACCGAACCTTCTTCTACGATCACGCCCTCGACCACTTCCGAACGCGCGCCGATGAAGCAGTTGTCTTCGATGATGGTCGGGTTCGCTTGCACGGGTTCCAACACGCCACCGATACCTACGCCACCACTCAAGTGTACGTTCTTGCCGATCTGCGCACAGGAACCGACGGTCGCCCATGTGTCCACCATGGTGCCTTCATCCACATACGAACCGATGTTGCAGTAGGACGGCATCAGCACCACGTTCTTGGCGATGTAAACACCGCGACGTGCGGCCGCAGGAGGTACGACGCGGAAGCCACCTTCGCGGAACTCTTTGGAGTTGTAGTCGGCGAACTTGGAAGGCACTTTGTCGAAATAATTGGTGAAGCCGCCTTTGATGAAATTGTTGTCTTCGATACGGAAGGACAGCAACACTGCTTTCTTGATCCACTGGTGGGTGACCCAAACGCCATTGATCTTCTCAGCCACGCGTAGCTTGCCTTGGTCCAGATATTCGATGACGGTGTTGATGGTCTCTTTGAGTTGCGCATCCACGTTGCGTGGTGTGATCTCTGCGCGGCGTTCAAAGGCTTCTTCGATGATGGCTTGCAATTGAGGCATGGTGAGTTCCTAGTTGAGTTTTGATGTGAATGCTGTGATACGTCTTGCTGCTTCCAGTGTCTCGTCCAGATTGGCGACCAGCGCCAGGCGGATGAAATTGGTGCCGGGATTGACTCCGTGCGCTTCACGCGCCAAGAAGCTACCCGGCAACACGGACACATTATAGTCGCGGTATAGCTGTTGCGCGAAGGCGGTGTCTGCGATCGGGGTGCGTATCCACAGGTAGAAGCTGGCATCGGGCTTGGCCACGGGCAACACGGGCGAGAGCCGTTTGATGACTTTATCGAACTTCTCCGCGTACAAGCGACGGTTCTCGGCGACATGCGCTTCATCGTTCCACGCGGCGATGGTCGCCGCTTGGATGGCGGGATTCATGGCGCAGCCGTGATAGGTGCGATACAGCGCGAACCGTTCCAACACCTTGGCGTCGCCGGCGACGAAACCCGAACGCATGCCGGGCACGTTGGAGCGTTTGGACAAGCTAGAGAACACGACCAGGTTCTTGTAGTCGCCTCGCCCCAGTTGCTGTGCGGCTTGCAGTGCGCCTAGTGGCTGGTCGTCACCAAAATAGATCTCGGAGTAACACTCGTCGGAAGCGATGACGAAGCCGTGGCGGTCGCTCATCTCGAACAGCGTTTTCCACTCTGCCAATGGCATCACGCGGCCGTTCGGGTTGCCCGGTGAGCAGACGTAGATGAGTTGCGTACGCTGCCACACCGCTTCAGGCAATTGTGCGAAGTCCATCGCAAAATCATCTTCAGGCAGCGTGTTGAAGAAATGCGGAGTCGCTCCCGCGAGGAAGGCGGCACCTTCATAGATCTGATAGAAGGGATTTGGGCAGATCACGACAGGATCATGCTTGCTGCGGTCGATCACCGCTTGGGCAAAGGAGAACAAGGCTTCGCGGCTACCATTCACGGGAAGCACTTGGGTCTTGGCATCAGGTACGGGAATGCCATAACGACGGCCTAGCCATTGCGCGATGGTGGAGCGTAGTCCGTCGCTGCCTGCTGTTGTGGGATAATTAGCGAGTCCATCCAAGCCAGCGATCAAGGCGTCTTTGATGAATCGCGGCGTGTCATGCTTGGGCTCGCCGATATGCAGGCTGATCGGTTTGAGCGCTGCGTTCGGTGCCACTTCGCCGAACAGTTTGGCGAGTTTCTGGAAGGGGTAGGGCTGAAGCTTTTGTAGGTCTTGGTTCATTGGCAAAAACGCAGCGTTCTCTAAAGAGCGCGCATTATAAAGGTCGTGCGAGTGCCATCAAAACAAAATGTCATGCCAGTGGTCGGCGTATTGAGCGGGGCGCTGGTGTGGGGATTGATCTGGTATCCCTATCGTGTGTTGCAAGAGGCTGGGATGTCAGGCGCGCTGGCGACCTTCATCACTTACGCGCTGGCGATGGGCTTCGGCGTATTCATGCTGCCGCGCGTGTGGCGCGAACGTTCCACTTTTGGTTGGTGGGCGTTGCTGCTGATATTGAGCGCAGGCTGGGCGAATCTGGGTTACGTGCTGGGCATGTTGCATGGTGAGGTGATGCGCGTGCTGTTGTTGTTCTACCTCGCACCCGTGTGGACCATCCTGTTCTCTTTCTGGTTGTTAGGGGAGCGCCTCAATCGCTTCGGTTACGGTGTGATCGCGTTGTCCCTGCTGGGTGCGATGATCATGCTGTGGGAGCCTAGTCTGGGGTTGCCTGTCCCGCAGAATCTGTCGGAATGGTTGGGACTCTCAGCGGGCATGGGCTTCGCGCTTTCCAATGTCACCTCGCGCCGTGCCGCTCATCTTTCGGTAGAGGCTAAATCGTTCAGTCTATGGTTGGGTACGGCGTCACTGACCTTGCCGTTCTTGTTATGGCAGGGTGATATATCAGCGCAATTCACCCACATCACATCAGGCTATTGGCTGATGCTGGCGTTGATGGGGCTGGTGTTGTGTGCCACCAGTTTCGCCGTGCAATACGGAGTCACCCATCTGTCGGCCAACCGTGCGGTGGTGCTGTTCTTGTTCGAGTTGGTGGTGGCCGCCTTCTCTTCTTATTTCCTTGCTACCGAGGCGATGGAGATGCGTGATTGGATAGGTGCGACGCTGATAATTTCTGCTACCTTACTCTCTGGGCGATTGTCTTCGGAGAAGTCTGTGGGGTAGACTGAGGCCAGAACGAAAGAATGAACCAGCTTAAGTGACATGATCTGAAACTTAAAATACTCATGAAAAAAGCGCCTACGCCTGCTGAGATATCCGAGCTGTTTGATAACACAGACCCCAATATCGTTTGGGATAAAGTGACCGTCGTCATTCGCCGCATCAGTCCACATTACGATTTCACGCTCGTTCATAAGGTCTACAAGGACGTGATGCGCATGTTCTTCGGTGAGTTTCCCGGATATGCGCCGATCAAGACGCTGTACCACGACCTATCCCACACGCTAGAAGTCTTTATGTGTGGCGTGCGATTGATGCATGGTGTGCACCGTTCTGGTGACAAACTATCAGACGAAGAGCTCACCTTGATGATGCTGGCCATCCTCATGCATGACATCGGTTACGCCCAACGTCGTGGTGAAGAGTTCGGGACGGGTGCGCAGTTCACCCAGACGCATGTGCAGCGGGGGGGCGAATTCATGGAACATTACTTCGGCGAACGTATGTTCCCCTCCGCTATCTTGGTGGATGTGAAAGACATGATCTTGGGAACAGAGCATTTTAGACCGTTCGCGCAGATCGATTTTGCGACTGAGAGATCCCGCATGCTGGCGCGCATCGTGGCAACAGCTGATATCACAGGGCAGATGGCAGATCGCAAATATATCGAGAAGCTACTCTTCCTTTTCCATGAATTCAGAGAGGCGCAATTCGGTA
>JBGSWB010000037.1:0-4156 GCA_041752675.1 Sideroxydans sp.
TAGCAGTCCGTCGATGGATATCAGCAAGGCATCCAACTTCGAGCGCTTCGTGTTCGACTTGGTCGGGCGCGACGGTGCCAAGGTGCGCGAGTTCTGGAGCAAAGTGGATGCGGGCGGTGCGTTCGACATCAAGGATTCTGCGTACTGGAACGAGTTGTCCAAATTCGGTTTCGCATCCGGCAAGAGCTCACATCAAGATCGCCTCAAGACCATCCGCGAAGTTTGGGAAGAGTACGGCGTGATGATCGATACGCACACGGCTGACGGATTGAAAGTGGGTTTGGAACAGCGTCGTCCTAGCTTGCCGCTCATCTGCCTTGAGACTGCACTACCCGCTAAATTCGCCGAGACCATCCAAGAGGCATTGGGTCGTCAGCCAGAGCGTCCTGCGGCCTTGGAAGGTATCGAGGACTTGCCGCAGCGCTGTGAAGTGATGGATGCGGATGTGGCGACATTGAAGGCGTTCATCTCTTCCAACATCCCTCACTGATCATTCGGCGTAAAGCAGAGGTATGAACAACCTTCTCCTGCTCATCCTCTGCTTCATTGCGGGCATGCTGCTGCGCCGCTTCAAGCGCATGCCAGACAATGCGCCTGCCACACTCAACAGTTTCATCATCCACGTCTCGTTGCCCGCGCTGACCCTGCTGTATATCCATCAACTGGAGCTCTCCGGCGATGTGTTGCTGACGGGGTTGATGGCGTGGTTGGTGTTCGGTCTGTCGGCCGGGTTCTTCTGGCTGATGGGGTGCTGGTTGAAACTGTCGCGCGCCACGACGGGTGCGCTGATATTGGTCGGCGGTCTGGGCAACACTTCGTTCTTCGGCTTGCCGATGGTGGAGGCGTTCTACGGTCAAGCAGGACTGACCACAGCCATCATCGCAGACCAACTCGGCTCGTTCTTCGCGCTGTCTGTGTTGGGTATCACGGTTGCGGGTATCTATTCATCAGGGCGTCCCACTGCGACGCAGATCATCAAACGCATCGCGCTGTTCCCGCCGTTCATTTCATTGTGCATCGCGCTGCTGCTCATTCCCATCGAGTACGCAGATTGGTTCAGCGTGTTGTTGAAACGCTTGGGTGACACACTCGCGCCGCTGGCATTACTCTCGGTCGGTATGCAACTGCGCTTGGGGCATCTGGCAGAACATAAGCGCAATCTCGCGCTCGGCTTGAGCTTCAAACTCATCCTCGCCCCGCTGATGATCTATCTGCTCTACGTACAATTGATCGGTGCGCACGGTTTGAGCATGCAAGTCACCCTGTTCGAAGCGGCGATGCCCCCCATGATCACCGCAGCCATCGTGGCGAGTGAGCATGATCTCGATCCGCCACTGGCGAATCTGATGGTGGCGGTGGGTCTCATCCTTTCCTTCATCACCCTCAGCGGGTGGTGGTACTTCCTTGGCTCGGTTTGAGTTGTGGTTGTGAGGGAGTAGAGCGAAGCTTTCCTGTTCGTCATCCCCCCGAAGGCGGGGATCCAGTGGGGCAATTAAACGGGATTCCCGCCTACGCGGGAATGACAAAGTCGCATAAAACTCCCCATCTACCATTGGGTATAATGCGCGCCCTTTGAAAATATTAGACAGGCTTCCCGTGTTTGATCGTCTCGCTGTACTGCTGCAATATCTGCTTCCAAAACAAGCGCTCACTCAGCTCGCTGGCAAGTTCGCCGGTGCGCAGCTCTCGTGGACGCCTGCTGTCATCAAGTGGTTCATCGGTCGTTACAAGGTGAACATGACAGAAGCCGCCAATCCCGATATCCATAGCTACGCCACCTTCAACGAGTTCTTCACGCGCGCTTTGAAGAGCGGCGCGCGACCACTGGCGGATGTGGATTTCGTGTGCCCTGTAGATGGCGCCATCAGTCAGTTCGGACACATCGAAAAAGACCAGTTGTTCCAAGCCAAAGGTCACACCTATTCCACGACAGCGTTGGTCGGTGGTGATGCTGCGTTGGCAGCACAGTTCCAAGACGGCGACTTCGCCACCATCTATCTCAGCCCCAAGGATTACCACCGTATCCACATGCCTTGCGCTGGACGTCTGACGCGCATGATCTATGTGCCGGGTGATCTGTTCTCGGTGAATCCAGTGACGGCGCGCGGAGTGCCTGGGTTGTTCGCGCGCAACGAACGTGTGGTCTGTGTGTTCGATACCGCACACGGCCCCTTCGTGTTGACACTAGTCGGCGCCACCATCGTCGGCAGCATGGCGACGACTTGGCATGGCGTGGTCAATTTGCCACGCACACGCGACGTGCGCGAGTGGCGTTATGAAGACCAGCAGATCACCTTCAACAAGGGCGACGAGATGGGGCGCTTCTTGTTGGGTTCTACCGTGGTGATGTTGTTCCAAAAAGACGCACTTCAATTCAACCAGCAATGGTCGCCAGCGTTGCCCGTTCGCATGGGCGAAGTGATGGGAATGTGTAAGTGAGCGTGTGGGACGAGCGCTACTCGGGTGACGAGTATTTCTACGGCACAGAACCCAATGCGTTTCTAGTATCGCAACAGACACGTCTCAAACCCGGTATGAAGTGCCTCGCCGTGGCAGACGGCGAAGGGCGCAACGGTGTTTGGTTGGCACAGCAGGGCTTGGATGTGATGTCGGTCGATGCGTCACCCGTGGCGCAAGCCAAGGCGCAACGGCTGGCACAGCAACGCGGTGTGAAGATGCGATTCGCACAGGTCGATATGATGAACTGGGATGGCGGGGGCGAGACCTTTGATGTGGTGGTCGCCATCTTCGTTCAGTTCGTGGGTCTTGAGCTGCGTCCACAGCAATTCGCCAATCTGAAGCGTTTCCTCAAACCCGGCGGCATGTTGCTACTGCAAGGCTACACACCGTGCCAGTTGGACTACAAGACCGGCGGACCATCGCAGGTCGAGAACCTCTACACCGAAGCCATGTTGCGCGAAGCCTTCGCCGATATGGACATCCTGCATCTGGCAGAACACGACGACATCATTCACGAAGGTGCGGGTCATAGCGGCATGTCGGCGCTGATCGATCTGGTGGCGCGCAAGCCTACTTGACCAGCGAAATGAACTCTTCGAATTTCCCGCCCTTAGTCTTCGGTAGTTCTTCTTTGAAGTATGAGAAGCGAAGAGGGAATGTATAGCCCAAGGCATTGTGGATGAGGCTAGTCAGTTGCAATTCAAGAGATGAAGTCAGTGGCGTATCCACCACCAATCTGATCTCCACATCATTCAGTGAATGTTGGATGGCTTGGTATTGTTTGATGTCAGCCACTTCACGGAAGCGATAGGCACCTATCAGTGGCCAATGTTTACTGCCATCGGGCAAGGTCACCATGTTGCGCCGCCGACCCATGATGCGAGACAGAGTAGGGAGGCCGCGCCCGCACGGACAAGTCGGGCCGACCTCAGCGTAGTCGCGTATCTCGTAACGGATGAGCGGGGTGGCGAAGTTGTGCAGATCGGATATGACCACACGTCCGACCTGCCCCGGCAGGCATTGTCTGCCTTCGTCGTCTAATACTTCAACGATCAAACTCTCACTCTGGATATGGTACAGACCGCTGACCGGACATTGCAGTGCGATGAGTCCCACTTCTTGTGAGCTGTACATGTCCACGATGTCGATACCCCCTAGTTCTTTACAACGCTCACGCAAGCCAGGATGCAATGTCTCGCCGACCGTGCGGATATGTTCGAGAGCGGAGGGGAGCGGCGCACCACTTTCATAACGATCAAGCACGGCACTCAGGTTGGAGGGATAGGTCAACAGATACTTGGGGTTGATGCGCGCAAGCCAAGCGATCTGTTGAGCGACATCCATCGCAAGGGGTTGTGAATACGAAGGGCCAGTATCGAACAGCAAAGTGGAGGGATGTCCCCAGCCTAGCTTGGCTGCTTCCGTCGCATCATCTAGCGTCGGGTTCATCGCCTTGATGACGGCGAGCGTGGCGGAGAAGTCGCGCTCGTGCCACAGATGTTCACGCATCGCCAAGGCTAGCCAAAATAGTTGTGTCACGTCGGTTCGAAGCACTGACGGGGTGCGCGGTGAACAGTGCTTGTTTGCATTTGCCGCAAGTCGGGGCAGCTCCCAGTTTGTCTTCTGGCACACGGTTGACCGCATCGCAGTGGGGGCAAACGATATGGTTAAAGTGAATCTCGCGTAGCGATTCGTT
>JBGSWB010000038.1:0-3838 GCA_041752675.1 Sideroxydans sp.
AAATCGCGGGCTTGGCCCGCTCCTACATCAGGTGTTTGCTATGCTGCAAACCTGATCGAGAATCGGAGGGGTGACGGTGGTGTATTTATCTGAAATCTTGGGATGCGCCATAATTTCACCGCATATAAAAACAAAGGGTGGCAGATCGCTTCCCGGTTTATACACCTCGAAGGTGCCTTTCACGGCATTTTTTAGGGTGTCTACTTTACGTTAGCCATCCAAAGTGAGTATTCGATGACCTGCTATTTCCAGGGATGCACTGAGAAGGGCATCACCAAAGAACACATTCCCCCACGCTCATTCTTTCCAGACGATGAAAAGGAGCAGCTTCTAACTGTTAAGTCTTGCGAAAAGCATAACAATGCGAAATCCAAGGACGACCTTTACGTCTTGGCGCAAATTTGCATGAACGCTTCACCCAGCAATCGTGCGAGAGAAGTTTTCAAGAACAAGGTTGCGCCGCAGTTGGAGTTCAATAACGGAGCACTTCGCAAGAGATTGGCAGAATGGGCAGTTCCACTCGGCAATGGCGCGGTCAAGTACAAGGTTGATGCGGCCCGGCTTGATGACTTTTTTACAGCACTGTCCTGCGGCATCATTTACAAGTCTTGCGGCTCATCGCTTCCAGCGAATTACAAGATGTCCCATATTTTTCACAGTTTTCAAAGTGAAGCAGACTCTCAAATGCGAGAGATTGAGGATGCAATCAACGCCCTCTACTCTGAAAAGCCAATGGACTTCATGGAGTTCGGCGACCCTGACACGAAGAACGAAAGAATTTACACAGTTACGATCTTCGGCATTCCAAAGTTTCAATCTAGCATCACGATAGTTCACAGGTTCTTTGGTGTTTTCAAAGTGACATCAATGCTCACTCGCGACGTAGCTGCTGGGCTGGCTAACCCTGCGGTGCAGGGGGCGCTGCGCGATAAAGCCGCGCAGCGCCCCTGACCTTGAACGTTAGGCCCCCTATGACTGAGGATGAATCCATGAAGTATCAAAACCTCATTGATGCATTGAAATGGTTCGACGAGAATACGCGTGTCGAACGTGCAAAGCGCATTGACTGGGCGTCCTCTCTTTACCAGTCCCCCGGGCTCGTTTCAGGAGAAGTCGTACCCTTGAACATGATGGAAGAAGCACGGGTTTGCTTTGTGAATGGTCAGTACATGGCCACCGTGTTGTGTGCAACTTCCGTCGTGGAACATTTGCTAGTTGCGGAGTTAGAAGGTACGTTGACCGGGAAACCGATGCTAGGAAAATCAATTGATGCGGCCGAAAAAGCGCAAATTTACTCAGCAGCGATAATCAAAGATTTGCGTGAGCTTAACGAGCTTCGTAATCCTTTAGCCCACCGGCGCGACGCTAGTGATCTCAGCACATTGGCGAACAGGTATTTGGCGAAACAGGTCCACCCCGATGTAATAAAGGAACAAGACGCACGGCGTTCTCTAGAGGTGATGCACAAATATTTCTTGCAGGTACTAAAGCCGGGTGCCTAACTCAAACGTTAGGCCGCTATCCGAATTTACGAGAGGAAAATCATGAGTAAAGTATTCGTCAATATTGGACTTAGCCTCGATGGCTATATGGCACCGGAAGGAATGACCATGGAGAATCCCGGGTACAAGAATTGGGGTGAAAAGTGGGGTGCGCTGATGACCTGGATCCTCAATACACAGTACTTCCGTGAGAACCTCAAGTTTGGACCAGGGGGAGAGACCGGCCCAGTTAATGACCTGGTTCGCAGCACCACGGAGCGCATCGGTGCCAATATTATGGGAAAGCGAATGTTCGACCAAGGTGAGGTCTCGTGGCCAGAGGAGGCGCCGTTTCATACACCGGTATACGTGCTCACCAACGAGAAACGCGAACCCTGGGTACGCCCCGGTGGGACGACCTTTTACTTCATAAATGACGGGCCGGAGCGTGCCCTTGAGCTGGCTCGGGAAGCCGCGGGCAGTCGTGATGTACGTATCGCGGGTGGAGCGGATGTGATCCAGCAGTACCTGAACCTGGGTGTCGTTGATGAGTTGGAGATCGCATTGGCACCTGTGTTGTTCGGCGGCGGGCGGCGTCTCTTCGAGAATCTGCGCGAGCCTGGGCAGCAGTTTCGCATTGACAAGGTTCTTGATGGCTCAGCCGCCACACATTTGCGCTATGTGCGTCGGTGAAGGTGACCTAACACCGTGGTCAAGCAGGACGCTAAACTTCCCCCAAAATAGTTGACACCTCTCCAGTCAAACGTGTGGCTTAAGGCTGCGTACTCAGCCCATCGTCAGGATGACTTTCCCCAGCACGTGCCCCCGCTCGATGATGCGGTGCGCTTCAGGTGCATCGCGCAGCGGTAGCGCATACGAGACCAGCACGCCAAGCTCGCCGGACGCGATGAGTTTTGCCCCTTCTTCGAGTATCTTGCGCTGACGGATGCGCTCTTCGTGCAGCTTCATGACTTGCGGGGTGAGCATCAATTCGTAACAGATCGACAGGTTGCGCAAGCGTGCTTTTTGGGTGTCCTCCAGCGACATCGCGGTCGAGAGCAGCGTGACGATCTTACCGCCGATGCGGGTGACATCCATCGAGCGCTTGAAGACATCGCCGCCTATCGTGTCGAATACCACGTCCACGCCCTTGCCGCCCGACCATTCCTCGACATCCACGACGAAGTCCATTTCCTTGTAACGCACGATCTTGTCCGCCTCAAGGCCCTGGGCCAACCCTTCTTTCTTGTCGTCGCTGACGGTGACGGCCACGCGGGCGCCGAGATGTTTTGCGAGTTGCAGGGCGATGTGTCCCACGCCGCCGGTGCCGCCGTGGATCAGGATGGTTTGCCCGGCTTGCAGGTTGACGCGGTCGATCAGTGCTTCCCATGCGGTGATCATCACCAGCGGCAACGCGGCCGCATCCTGCAGGCTGAGATTGGCGGGTGTGGCGGCACAATACTCTTCATGCACCGCGGTGTACTCGGCATAACAGCCCTGCTCCTCGCCGATGCCGCCGTTAAAGAAGAACACCGTGTCGCCTTCCTTGAAACGCGTCACCGCACTGCCGGTTTTTTCCACGGTACCCGCGCCGTCGCAGCCCAGTATCGCGGGCAGCTTGTCCAGGCCATAGGCCGGCTTGGCGCGCAATTTGGTATCCAGCGGATTCACGCCCGCCGCGGCCAGCTTGACGCGCATATGATGCGGGGAGGGTAGTTCGGGTTTGTCTGTATCGTACAGCGCAAGCACATCCGGGCTTCCGGCGGCGGTCATCAGAACAGCTTTCATAATCGGGTGCCCTCACAAACTGGATGAGTAAAGATATTAGCCTTCATGCGTGTCACTTTCCAGTGTGCCGCGATGTTGCTTGTGTTGTGCAATGAGGTGGTTGATACAAAATGATGCGGCTCCCAAACCCATCGACGCAGTGACGGTGACGATAGAGCCGAACCCGGCACAACCCAAATTGCCGGCAGAACAGGAGGCATCCCGGTGCGCGGGCGCATCGAGATAGATGCAGTCCACGCCGTACTTTCCGTTCTTGCGCGGCAGGATGTGACGCCGGTTGCGCAATTTGTCGCGGGTGCGCGCCAGCAGCGCATCGTGGGTCGATTTTCCGAGGTCGTCCACGCGCAGTTTCAGCGGGTCATCCTTGCCGCCGGTCGCACCGCAGACCAGCAGCCGGATACCGTGATTTTTTGCGTGGACGATCAGCGAGGCTTTCACTTTTGCGCTGTCACACGAGTCGATCACCGTGTCCTGCGTGCCGGGCGGGATCAATTCGGCCAGATTATCCTCGGTCAGGAAATCATCGATGGCAGTGATCTCGCATGACGGGTTGATATCGCGGATGCGCT
>JBGSWB010000039.1:0-11883 GCA_041752675.1 Sideroxydans sp.
GTGAGGCTTATGGCTACAATGCGCGCCTTCGTTTTTCCCGTCCCATCTGGGATGGCTCAAAAACGGCTCGGTAGCTCAGTTGGTAGAGCAGCGGATTGAAAATCCGCGTGTCGGTGGTTCGATTCCGCCCCGAGCCACCAATATTTAAGGTCAACCGTTCTCGGTTGGCCTTTTTAATTTCTAGCATATCCCCAAGCGGCGTGGGCTTTGTCGCCATTCTGCGTGTGCTACGTCAGGCATGATGCCGGCCGTATTTTGCGTACAATTACTCCCGTTCGATTCTTTACTGCTCTGTGTTCTGTAAAAATAGTGGAGAACACCTTACATCTGGCACACGCAGAACGCCTTTTCTGGCAATAAGTTACACCTGTGCCGAGAAGGTGATTTTTACTGGTAGAGTGGTGCAGCAGTTACCCATGCATTAGAAAACAGGAGGTATTTTTGGTAACCCCACGATTGATTGCAAAAATTGAGGCCGAAGAACCAACCCTTCGTTTAGCGGTCCTCATCGACGCTGACAACGCACAAGCTGCTGTCATTGAAGGTCTCCTTGCGGAAATTGCTCGATATGGCGAAGCAACCGTAAAGCGCATCTATGGCGATTTTACAGCCCCAACATGTTGCGTTTTGAAGTCTTGATGCTGGTTGGGTGTGTCGTGGCACACCCGTTCCGATGCATCGGCAGATGTTGACATCTACCGATGTTATGGAACAATATGCCCGATATGGACAAAGTTGCCGAGAGGCTGATCAATTTGACGCGATCCCAGGGGCTGATCCGCCCCTGTGATCTGATACCGATGGGAATCTCCCGTGTTTCCCTGACGCGTGCCGTCCGCCGTGGGCAGCTCGAACGCGTCGGCAGGGGGCTCTACGGGCTGCCCGGTCGGGAGGTGTCGGCCCATGGGTCACTGGCAGAGGTAGCACGCCGAGTGCCAAAGGGCGTCGTTTGCCTGCTCTCGGCACTGCGCTTCCACGGCCTGACTACCCAAGCTCCCTTCGAGGTGTGGCTGGCCATTGAGAATAAATCTCTTGCACCGAAGCTCGACTACCCGCCGCTACGCATCGTCCGTTTCTCTGGCGCGGCACTCACCGATGGAATTGAGGAACATGTCGTGGATGGGGTGACTGTTCGCGTCACCGGTGTTGCCAAGACCGTCGCCGATTGCTTCAAATACCGCAACAAGATCGGACTTGATGTCGCCATGGAAGCGCTGCGCGAGGCTTGGCATGAGAAGCGCATGACCAGTGACGACATCTGGCGCTATGCCAAGGTCTGCCGTGTGGCCAACGTAATGCGCCCCTATCTGGAGAGCTTGGTATGAACACACGCAATATCGGAGCCTCCGTTCGGGATCGGCTGCTGAACAAAGC
The DNA here is from genome assembly GCA_041752675.1 of Sideroxydans sp. Taxonomy (GTDB): domain Bacteria; phylum Pseudomonadota; class Gammaproteobacteria; order Burkholderiales; family Gallionellaceae; genus Sideroxyarcus. Next base: position 1,375 of record JBGSWB010000039.1, read on the forward strand.
TCGTGCCGAAAAATTGGATTACAACTTGCTGCTCACCCGCTATGCCTTGGAGCGCATGCTCTACCGCTTGAGCATCTCGGATCAGCGTGACCAGTTCCTGCTCAAGGGTGCGCTGCTGTTCGATCTGTGGTTCGACGTGCCTCATCGCCCGACCCACGATGCCGATTTTCTCGGTTTCGGCTCAGCCGATATTCCTCACGTGGAAGAGATTTTTCGAAGCATCAGTCGCATCGAAGTCGAAGATGGCATCGTGTTTCAACCGGATTCGGTAAAAGCTGCCGAGATCCGCAAGGAGGCCAACTATGCTGGCGTCCGAGTCACATTGATGGGATTGTTGGATAGTGCTCGATGCCCAGTGCAGATTGATGTCGGTTTCGGTGATGCGGTCGTACCCGGCCCGGAGGATGTGTGCTACCCAATTATTTTGCCCGGCATGCCGGAACCACAAATTCGCGCTTATCCCCGTTACACCGTCGTCGCCGAAAAGCTGGAGGCGCTAACATCACTGGGTATGTTGAACAGTCGGATGAAAGATTTCTTTGATCTCTGGGTGCTGGCGAAACATTCTGATTTTGATGGCACGGTGTTAACACGAGCGGTCGCGGCCACGTTCGAACGTCGGCAAACTGCTATTCCGCAAGGACTGCCGATCGGCTTGAGTGACGAGTTCATCAACGATGCCCAGAAGGAAAAACAGTGGCGGGCATTCCTGCGCAAGAACGCTCTGGACCCGATGCCACTCGCACTGGTGATTGCTGATCTGCGAGAATTTTTGATGCCGGTGCTGTCGTCAATTTCGGCAGGCGTTAGTTACGACAGGGCTTGGCGTGCCGGTGATGGATGGCGGTAGCTTTTAAAAACCAGATCGCCGATTCAATTCCAAGCTGCCAATCGAACGGGAATTACCTGCTGCTGCGACCAATACAAAAATTGACCAACTCATTCTTGCCGCACACGCGCTACCAATTGCGCTGGTTTCCTCGGTATAATGAAAGCAGGCTTAGTTGTAGGTGGTAACTCCACCACCAAATTGTTAAGAAGCCCACCCGCAACGGTGGGCTTCTTATTTCTACGTTCCAGATGTGGCTTTGCTGTGGCATCATTCGGCCATAACCGAAGCTCAATGTCAGCCTCTGAAACAATCAAACAAAGGGAGTTTACCGAGCATGAATTCTTCATGGCTACCCCAATGGCTTTCACGCATCAACAGCAAATTACTTTCGGTTTCATTGGCGACGATTTCCATCCTCGCGGTCTTGTTTCTGTATTTCTCCCAGAATGCATTCCTAGAGGCGTTCGAATATAAGACCTACGACTTGCGTTTCCGTGATGTACGCGGCGCGATCCCTGTGGAACCCAGCATAGGCATCATCGCCATCGATGATAAGAGCATCGCCGAACTGGGTAGGTATCCATGGACACGTAGTCAATATGCCCGCTTGTTGGATAAGTTAAGGACAGCCCAAGCTAAGGCAGTATTGTTTGATGCATTCTTCCCAGAACGTGAGGACATGGTGAACGATCAGGCGTTTGCGGCAGCCATGAAGCGTTCGGGTAATGCCGTTCTGGCACAGCTATACGATTTTGATGCGGATGCTCAAGTGATAGGTGTCACAGGTTCATTGCCAGAACTTGAACGTGCTGCAACTGGTGTCGCTCATATCAATCTTCTGCCCGATGATGATGGAGTCAATCGGCAAGCTTTGTTGTTGATCGAGTCGGAAGGTAAGCAGCACCCATCTTTGGGGTTGGTCGCGGCGATGATGGCGTTGGAGCAGAAAGAATATACGGTGGATTCGTTCGAGATCATTGTGGGCGAACGCCATATCCCAGTGAGTGAGAACAACTCAATGTGGGTCAACTTCACTGGTCCCCCTAAGGGCTATCCGCGATACTCATTCACTGATGTGGTGAACGGACGTATCCCCGCAGAAGAGTTGCGAGGCAAGGTGCTCTTCGTTGGAGCGACCGCCCCTGGTATCTACGACCTACGTGTGACGCCGTTCAATCAGAACACGCCGGGAGTAGAGGTGCACGCCACCATTGCTGACAACATCATCAGTGGTCGCTTCATCCAGCAGGGCGGGATGACGGCTCTGGTCGATATGGCATTCATCGTGTTGATGGGCGCGCTGGCTTATTTTCTGACCACGCGTTTGAAATTGTATGGTGCGATACCCGCAACCACACTCTTGCTGGCTGGATACATCTGGTACGCGAACTACATGTTCGGAAGTGGATATTGGATCAACATCATCTACCCGACCTTATCAGCCATCTTGGCTTTGCTAGTCGGAGGAAGCTTCCGCTATCTGGTGCTGGAAAAGAGTGCGCGTGAGATGCGTTCGATGTTCTCAAGTTACTTGTCTCCCAAATTGGTGGCGCGTCTCGAAAAAGATCCCGAGGCGGCCAAGATCGGCGGTGACAACAAGGATGTGACCGTGTTGTTCACCGACATCAAGGGTTTCACGACTTTTAGTGAATCGCATCCGCCGCAGAAAGTGGTGTCGCGCCTGAATGAATATTTGGGGGCGATGGTGCAGATCATCGAGCAACACGATGGCACTATAGATAAGTTCATCGGTGATGCCATCATGGCTTACTGGGGTGCGCCGTTGAGCCAACCTGATCACGCCAAGTTAGCTATGGGATGTGTCGTGGCGATGGCAGTGAGAATGGATGAGTTGCGCACAAAGTGGGAAAGCGAGGGGGAGGAGCCTTTCGCCATACGTTGCGGTTTACATTCGGGTGAGGTGGTTGCAGGTAACGTTGGCCTGGCGGGCAAAAAGATGGAGTACACCGTCATCGGCGATACGGTGAACTTGGCGTCGAGATTGGAAGGCACGGCTAAGTATTACGGCATCACCTATCTGGTGGGCGAAGCGACGTACTCAAGTGCTACCGATGTGTGTCGATACAGGGAGCTAGACAAGATTAGAGTGGTCGGGAAACATTTACCCGTTACAATTTACGAGCCGCAGGTCGGGGCGGGTATATTGAGTACTGCCGAGCTCGAGCGATTCGATTCTGCGTTGCAGTTGTATCGGGCACGTAGCTGGCGCGAAGCAAGATCGATATTCCAAGAGCTGGCGACGGGGTTGCCGCATGACAAGCCGACCCAGCTGTATATCGAGCGTTGTGATTACTTTATAGAACACCCACCAGTCGCGGATTGGGATGGTGTGTTCAACAGGGCTGAAAAATAATCGGCGGTGTACACACGAGATGCAGCTTGAGCTGCGCTGTTCGTTTGAATTGATTGGGACAGGTGGATATATGCGCAACATAGCAGTCATTCCTTTGGTACTTTCCTTGTGTGTCGGCACGGCTTGGGCAGAGACTCCCTCCGGCATGGCTAATGGTTTCATCAAGGCTGACTTCAAGCGAGAGATACCGGTGCCAAAGTTGAATAAACTTCTGGGCGTCGGGGCTGGCTATCTGTTCTTGGCCAAACAAGACGGTACTGTCGAGGCGATCAATGAAGGGACGAAGACGGCGCTGACTTTCGCCGCCAAAGATGGCGACAACGTGTTGCTAAAACAACCCGAGGCGGCGGCTGTCGAAGGTGACACCCTGTATGTGGTGGATAGCGAATCCAATCAGGTAGTGATGTACTCGCTCTCGACGAGCAAGTTCTTGGGCAGGTTCGGCAGCAAGGCTGGGGGATTCTTCGGTGGCGGGGATGACAACGCGTTGAAATCCCCTCAAGGTGTTGCGGTTCAAGAGGGTGTCGTCTATGTATCTGACACGGGCAATTCTCGTATCCAACTGTTCGGCGTCAATGGCGTGTTCTTGCAAACGCTGGAACTGAGCGTCGCATCCTCCACTGGAGAAACCAAAGAGATCCCCTTCAAGCTTAAAGAGGCGACCAGTATCTCGCTGGATGGTGCAGGGCGTATCTATGTGTTGGATACGGACGACAGCCAAGTGAAGTTGTATGGGCCTAATGGCCGTTACATCAAATCATTGCCAAACGTAGGCAAGCCAGTCGCACTTGGCGTGGCAGAAGATGGTGTCTACATCGCCGATGCCACTACGCAAGTCATCTCCAAGTTCGATCATGATGGTAAGTTGGCATACACATTCGGCTCCAAAGGTGAGGCAAAGTCGCAGTTCAAAAAAATAGCGGGGATTGCGGTCGAGAAAGGGCAGCAGGTGTACGTCGGCGATGCTGAGAAGGCGCTGGTGAGCGCTTTCCTGACCGTCGCTGGAAACAAATATGAAGTGGTTCCCAAAGCGGCTGGCAGAGCGTCGGCCAAGTGGATCGGTAGCGTCCCTGCCGAGGTGATTGCGTTGTCAGGGGATGGTAAAGGCGCGGTCTATGCCATCAGCAAAGAAGGTAAGAGCCTGTACAAGCTGAACGCAGAAAAAGTCATCGGAGAGATCAAACTGGAAGATATGGAGATGACAGCGGTGACGGTGGATGCCGCTGGCGCGCTTTGGGTGTTGGATAAAAAGAAGAAGCAGTGTGTGAAGTTGGATGAGGCAGGCAAAGTCGTTTCCAGCTTTGGTAGTGGTGGAAGTGGCGCAGGGCAGTTTAGTAATCCGAGTTCTATCGCGATCTCATCAGCGGGCATCATCTTTGTGGCTGATCGCGGTAATCGCTCCGTGCAAGTGTTTCGTGGTGACGGAGTCTACCTGAACGAATTGGGTGGCAAGTCAACTAACATCTCGAATCCGTTGGCACTTGGACTCGATCCTCAAGACAATCTATTTGTTCTGGATGGTGGTCGCAACAGCGTGATGATGTTCTCTTCCACCGGCGATTTCATCCAGGAGTTCGGTAAGTTGAAAGAGGGTGGCTTGTTCTCCAAGCCGACTGACATGGAGGTCACAGCGGACGAGGTGTTGGTGCTGGACGGAAATCAAGTCAAAGCTTTTACCCGTAAAGGTGAATTGATCAGAGTCTTTGGTACAAAGGTGACTGGTGCGGGCAGTTTGTCCGAACCAGTCGCATTGGCCTCAGCAGGCGGCAGCTCCTTGTTTGTGGCTGATCGAATCAGCAAAAAGATACAGTCATTCGCAGTTTTGTATAAGCCCGAACAAACTAGGCAGTTCGCGGCTCAGGGTAAGGTACACGGCATCGAGTTGCGCTGGGCGCAGACCGCAGTGCCCTATGTGAAAGAGTTCCGGATATTCCGCTCCAAGTCTGAGAATAGTGGGTACATTCAGGTCGCGACGACCACCAGTAACAACTACCTTGATGCGGGATTAGATGCCGACATGAAGTACTTCTATCGTGTCGCCGCAGTCACCGACTTTGGTTATGAAGGGGAGACCAGTATTGCAGTGAATGCGGTCTCCGAAAAACACATGCCGAAACCTTTGCCTGCCGTAAAAGCGGAAACGACCCCTTGGCAAGTGAAGCTGACTTGGGACGCTGTAGAACCTCAATATTTTGCCGCTTATCGTATATATCAAAAAGAAGGTGAGAATTTCGTCAAGATCGGCGAAGTTGCGCAACCAGAATTTACCAAGGACGCCCTGCTTCCAGAGACGAAGTACGCTTACCACGTTAGCGTGTTAAGTACCGATGGGACGGAATCAGAGAAGGTGTCTGTTGAGGCGACCACGCTGGTATTCAATCGCCCTCCACTTGATATCGAAGTCATAAAACTGAGCGACATCTTCTCTAACTCCTACAAGTTGTATGAGAAGAACGGTATTGGCAGCATCAAGCTGACCAACAATACGGACAAACCGATGGAGAAGATCCGCGTCAGTTTCGTGTTGAAGAACTTCATGGATTATTCGACTGAGGCGAAGATAGCCAAGTTGCTTCCAGGGCAAAGTGAAGAGTTGGTGCTCAAGGCGGTGTTCAACAACAGTATCCTCACCGTTACCGAAGATAGTGCCGTTCAGGCAGAGATCGAAGCGAGTTTCTTTGAGAACGGCAAACGTGTGGTATTCAGCCGTAGTACCACTGTTAACGTTTACGACAAACATCGTCTGACTTGGGATGAACGTGAGCGTTTTGCTTCGTTCGTTACGCCAAAAGATCCACCTGTCCTTAATTTGGCGCGCATGGTGGTGATTGAGTTCAAAGAGACTAAGGATGAGGCGCGCTTGGCTGCTGCATTGTTCGATGCGCTTGGCGTGTTTGGACTGACCTACATACAAGATCCGAGCAATCCCTATCAAGTCACCGCAGGCAAGGCACACACTGTCGATTACATCCAGTTCCCACGGGAGACATTGGAGCGCAAGTCGGGCGATTGTGATGACTTGGTGGCGGTTTATTCTGCGGGCCTAGAGGGTATGGGTATCGCCACAAGAGTGATTGAGGTGCCTGGTCACATGTTCATGATGTTTTCCACGGGAATACCTGCGGATGATGATGGATACACCATGAACAATCTCTACGTTATCTACGAGGACACACTGTGGATACCCGTGGAGACGACATTGGTAGGCAACTCGTTTATCAAGGCGTGGGAGAACGGTAGTGCCACGTATTACAAGTTCAAGGATAAAGGGCTGACCATCCTTGATGTGAGTAAGGCGTGGGAGAACTACAAACCAGCTAGTCTCCCTGATTCAGATTGGAAGCCAAATGGCTTGACGCGTGCTGCCATAGATAAGAAATTCCCTAATGACAACATGTCTGTGTTGAAGATTAGCTCGCAAACTAAGACACGCCGCTACCTTGAAGCACTGAAAGCGAATCCGTCAGACGTTGACGCGAATCAACAAATGGGCATCATCTTGGCCAAGTTGGGAGATCGCCAAGAGGCGATGAAATACTTTGATAAGGTCATCAGTTTAGATCGTAAGAATGCAGCCGCGATGAACAATCGAGGCAATCTGTTTATGATTGACGACAAATATGCAGAGGCGCAGAAGGCTTATCTGGCGGCTACGGTAGCAAGCCCCAAAGATGCGCAGATATGGGTCAATCTAGCCCGTTCGTACGTCAGAACAGGTGCCACCAAAAAGGCCAAGGCGGCATTTACGAAAGCGCAACAACTGGATGCTAAGGTAAAAGTGCAGTATCGTGCCCTCGCGCTGGAACTATTGAATGCACTTTGAGTCGGAGTGCTGGCTTCAAATTGAATAAGGAGAAACGTCATGAAGAGATTGATCGCATTGTTCGTATTATTGGGCGTGATCTTGGCTACACCAAGCTATGCGGCAGGTGTGACGATGGAGCCGTCATTGTGGGATCGTTTGCGTAAGAAGATAGAAGCGATGACTCCGAAAAAGAAGCTGAGCACGACGACTGCGGCAGGTGGTGTGCGCGGCTCCTTGGCAGATGCAGATGATGTCTATTGGAAGGGTGAGAACAAGCTCGAACTGATCGATTCGGATGAGTTGGGCGCATTCAAGAAAGCCATCACCTTGGTTGACGCTGGGAAGGTCGCAGATGCACAGGCGGCATTCAGTGATTTCATCAAGGACCACCCCGATAGTAATTTGCGTGCAGATGCCGAAGCGGCGCTGGCGCAATTGCAAGCCACTAAGTAGGCCTTTAGAGGTTGGGGCGGCTGGCAGAAAGCCGCCCCAACCTCTATAATCCCGCCCCCGAATCATCCGGATAGCGGACTCCCATGCAGTTATTCACTTTTGGCATCAACCATCAGACCGCGCCGCTAGCCGTGCGCGAGCAGATCGCGTTCAATGCCGAAACGATGGATGTCGCTTTGCGTGACCTCATTGGGAATGGCGCGGCCAAAGAAGCCACCATCCTGTCCACTTGCAATCGTACCGAGGTGTATTGCAGTACCCACGAACCATCGCAAGCTATCAACTGGTTGGCGTCTTATCATCATCTGGCCGCTAACGACATCGAACCTTACATCTATCGTCTTCCACAAGAGCAAGCAGTGAAGCATGCCTTCCGCGTCGCCAGTGGTTTGGATTCCATGGTGTTGGGCGAGCCGCAGATATTGGGGCAGATGAAACAAGCCGTACGTCAGGCAGAGCAAGCGGGCACGATGGGCTTCTTGCTACACAAGCTATTTCAGCGCACCTTCTCGGTCGCTAAAGATGTGCGCACGCAGACGGAGATAGGCGCGAATCTGGTTTCCATGGCTGCTGCTGCAGTCAAATTGGCTGAACGCATCTATCCTTCTATTGCAGACCAGCGCGTGTTGTTCATCGGTGCGGGCGAGATGATCGAACTCAATGCGGTCCATTTCGCGGCACGCAATCCCAAGCAGATCACGGTTGCCAATCGCACCCTAGAGCGGGCGCAGACCTTGGCACGTCGTATCAATGGTCACGCAGTCACCTTGAACGAATTGCCAGAGCAATTGGCTCAGCACGACATCATCGTCACCTGTACCGCCAGCACCTTGCCCATCTTGGGTAAAGGCATGGTCGAACGTGCGCTCAAGGCGCGCAAACATCGTCCATTGTTCATCGTTGACCTCGCAGTTCCGCGCGATGTGGAAGCCGAAGTTTCTGAGTTGGATGACGTGTTCTTGTACACCGTGGATGATCTGTCCGAAGTCGTGCGCGATGGTTTGGATGCACGCCAAGGTGCGGTGAAGGAAGCCGAAGTCATCATTGATTCTGGTGTGAGCGATTTCGTACATTGGATGGAGTCGCGCGGCGTCGTACCGACCATCCGCGCATTGCGTGACCACGCCGAGCGACAACGCCGTGCCGAGATGGAGAAAGCGTTGCGCGCTCTGGCAAAAGGCGAGAATGCCGAAAAGATATTGGAGAACCTGAGCAGTTCCCTGACCAATAAATTCCTACACGCTCCAACCCAAGCGTTGAACCAAGCGACTTCTGCCGAACGTGAAGGCATGCTCGATACAGTGCATCGCCTCTATCGTCTGCACGACACAGAATGAAACCCAGCATCGCCACCAAGCTCGCGAACCTCGCCGAGCGTCTGGATGAAGTCACGCGCCTATTGAGCACCGAAGAAGCCACGCGTGACATGGAGGCTTTCCGTAAGCTCAACCGTGAACGCGCTGAGATCGAGCCAGTCGTTGAGCTTTACCACGCCTACCAATCCTGCGAGGCGGACATCGCTACCGCATTGGAGATGGCAAGCGATCCAGATATGCGTGAGTTCGCTGATGCCGAAGTGAAAGCGGGTCGTGAGCGTCAGGAGCAGCTTGCGGCCGAATTGCAAAAATTGTTGTTACCGAAAGACCCCAACGACGACCGCAACGTGTTCCTCGAAGTCCGCGCAGGAACGGGCGGCGACGAAGCGGCCATCTTCGCGGGCGACATCTTCCGCATGTACGTGCGTTTTGCCGAACGCAGGCGCTGGCAGGTAGAGATCATCTCCGAGAGCTTGGGCGAGATGGGTGGCTACAAAGAGGTCATCGCGCGCATCATCGGCCAAGGTGCTTACTCGGTGCTGAAGTTCGAATCGGGTGCGCATCGCGTGCAACGCGTTCCCGCCACCGAGACTCAAGGTCGTATCCATACCTCAGCCTGTACCGTCGCTATCCTGCCGGAGGCGGATGAGGTGGGTGAAGTGGAGCTCAATCCCGCTGACCTACGTATCGACACCTTCCGCGCTTCTGGTGCGGGTGGTCAGCACATCAATAAGACCGACTCTGCCGTGCGTATCTCGCACCTTCCTACAGGTACGGTCGTTGAATGTCAGGATGGTCGATCGCAACACCAGAACAAGGCGCAAGCCTTGCGTGTGCTGGCTGCGCGCATCAAAGATAAGCAAGAAAAAGACGCACACAGCAAAGTCGCCGCCGAACGTAAATCACTGGTGGGCAGTGGCGACCGTTCAGAACGCATCCGCACCTACAACTTTCCGCAAGGTCGCGTCACCGACCACCGCATCAACCTCACGCTGTACAAGATGGACCACATCATGGATGGTGACATCAGCGAACTGACTAACGCGCTGATGGCCGAGTATCAAGCTGAGCTACTTGCTGCGCTGGCGCAAGAGGGTTGAGCTGTGCGTAGCATCGCCGACACACTGCGCGAGGCGATAACGAGCATAGGCGACATACTCGCCCTCGATCCAACTGCCTCCCGTATCGAAGCACAATGCCTGCTGCAACATGTGTTGAGCGTACCGCGTGTCTATCTGTTGGCGCACCCAGAACAGATCTTGAGCGAGGCTCAGCAAGATGCCTATGATGAATTTCTACAGCGCCGTTTGCGTGGAGAACCTATCGCGCATCTGTTGGGCGAACGCGAATTCTTCGGGCTGAATCTCAAGGTCTCGCCTGCTACGCTCATCCCAAGGCCAGATACCGAATTGATCGTTGAACTTGCGCTGAATCGAATTCCGCAAGCGCAGCCCTACAGCGTGTTGGATATGGGGACGGGGAGTGGCGCCATTGCGCTCGCTATCGCAAAGCACAAGCCGAATACCGAAGTGGTTGCCGTGGATGCTTCGCGGGATGCCTTGGCAGTCGCTATCGAGAATGCGGGCAGATTGGATATTCCTAATGTGCGCTTCATGCAAAGCGATTGGTTCTCCGCACTCAATGGTCAGCGCTTCGATCTAATTGTTTCCAATCCGCCCTACATCGCATCTGGTGACATTCATCTCTCACAAGGTGACCTGCGTTTTGA